>JAEXXS010000026.1 GCA_023451915.1 Pseudomonadota bacterium
AGCCGCCCCACCTACTCGTCAGCCAACAATCTGTCAACCGCTTTCACCAGAACTCAAGGACGAAGCAACCTGCCGCTAGCAGCGTCGCCGCCCTCGTTGTGGCGCTATATAGGGCGGACTAAGCCAAACTGTCAACACAGGTCTCGCGAAAAAAGCGATTTTCTTTTCCACAGCCAATGTGGTGTCTTTTAACGTAAATTCAACCGATGAAACCTGTCGATTCGAACAGTTGCGACAAACATATGACAATCAAGCACATACCGTATCGGATTGCCGTCGATGGCGGAGGAACCGGATGCAGGGCAGTTCTGACGGACGACGCCGGGACTATTCTGGGCCGCGCCACTGGCGGACCGGCCAATATAGGAGCCGATACGCCGACCGCGCTCGCACATATAATAGAAGTCGCCGAACAGGCCGCCTCGAATGCGGGGCTGGGCGTTGCGGTATTGAGTGAAGCGCGCGCGGTGCTGGGGCTGGCCGGGGCCAATTCGCTCGCCAACCGCGAGGCATATTATGATGCGCTGCCATTCGGGCAAGTCAGGATCGTGTCGGATGCGGTGACCGCGCTGCAAGGCGCGCTTGGCGATGGCGACGGGGCCATGATCATTGTCGGAACGGGCTCAGCCTTTATCAAGCGAATGGGCGAGACAATCGAGATTGTCGGCGGGCGCGGCTTCATGCTGAGCGACCACGCGGGCGGCGCACGGTTGGGACGCGAACTGCTGGAAGAAGCACTGCTTGCCGCCGATGGCATGGCTGCGCGCAGCGGGCTGATCGACGCCGCACTGGCGCAGTTTAAGAATGATGCGCGTGAAATCACCGCCTTTTCAAGGCATGCGACTGCCGCTGACTACGCCGCCTTTGCGCCATTGGTCTTTGAATGGGCGATGAAGGATGATCCGCTCGGCCTTTCGATTACCAAGCGAGCCTGCGATTCCATCCGCCGCGGGCTGAACCGCTTAAGCGTCGAAACGCTTGGTCGCTTCAGCATGACGGGCGGGCTGGCGAATGCCTATGCCGCACTGCCCTTTTTCCCGCACCGCGCACTTTATAAGCCGCCGCTTGGCGATGCCTTGCAGGGCGCGCTGGCGCTGGCCTTGAGAGACCACTAATAAAGATGAACCGAGGGGCAAAAAGACTTGTCGCAGCTCGGTTTAGCCGTTACGTTTTTTATCTGAAAGTCTCGCAGGGGTGGCATGCTTACCAAGAAAGGCAAATACGGCCTGAAAGCCATGGTTCATCTGGCGGGAATAGCCGATGGACAACTGGCCTCAGCCAGTGAGATCGCTGAAAAGCATCATATCCCGCGAAAATTCCTCGACAATATTTTCACCGAACTGCGCAATGCCGGTTTCGTCGTCAGCCGCAAAGGCAAGGGCGGCGGATTTTGTCTGGCACGCCCGGCCAATGAAATTGCCATCGGCAATATCATTCGCGCGCTGGATGGCGCGCTGGCGCCCATCGCCTGTGCAAGCAAGACCGACTATCACCCTTGCGACGACTGCGACGAAGAAGAATGCGAAGTGCGTCTGATGATGCTGGAGGTGCGCGAAGCCATTGCCAATGTGCTGGACCACCGCACGCTTGCCGACAGCAAGGCGCTCGCCTCGCTGTCGGAATAGCATTTTAGTTTAAGCCGCCGCTGACCAGTTAGGGAACGGATCGTTCAGGTCCGACCAGCGTTCCGGCGCAAAGGTCTCGTCTTCGACCAGACATGTATCGAGTTCGGCGGTCAGTGTTTCCTCGCGCATCGGATCGACACCGATGAAAACGATTTCCTGACGGCGATCCCCCCACACCTTGTGAAAATAAGGCGCCATCGCGCTCGTCCAGCCCGGCTCGGTCGGCCAATAGTTCTTCGGCACCGCCGACCACCAGCGCCCGCGCTTGGCTGTGCGCACCAAAGCGCCAGCCTGACTGATCTCGCCGACAAAATCCGGCTGGGTCGCCAGCCAGAAGAAACCCTTGGCCCGCACAACACCCGGCCAGCTCTTATCGAGAAATGACTGGAACTTTGCCGGATCGAAAGGCCGCCGCGCGCGATAGACGAAGGAACGAACGCCATATTCCTCGGTTTCCGGCACATGCGTGTTGAAACCGTAAAGCTCCTTGTACCAGAGCGGGTGTTCGTGCGCCTTGTTGAAGTCAAACAGACGCGTATCCAGTATGGCATCCAGCGGCACCTGCCCGAAATCGACCTCTTCGATACGCGCATCCGGGTTGAGTGAGTGAATGACCTTGCGGGCCAGATCGCGTTCTTCGGGGGACGCCGTCGAAACCTTGTTCAGCACCACCACATCGGCAAACTCGATCTGCTCGACCAGAAGATCGACAAGGGTGCGCTCGTCTTCATCGCCCAGCGACTCACCCCGGTCGCGCAGAAAATCGCTCGACGCGTAATCTTTCAGCAGATTGGCCGCATCCACGACCGTCACCATGGTGTCGAGCCGCGCCACATCGGTGAGGCTTTTGTCGTTCTCATCGCGAAACTCGAAGGTCGCAGCCACGGGCAGCGGCTCGGAAATGCCTGTCGATTCGATCAGGAGATAATCGAAGCGCCCCTGATCGGCCAGTTGCGAGACTTCCTTTAAAAGATCGTCGCGCAGCGTGCAGCAGATGCAGCCATTGGTCATTTCCACCAGCTGTTCTTCGGTGCGCGAGAGATTGGCCCCGCCTTCACGCACCAGCGAAGCGTCGATATTGATCTCGCTCATATCGTTGACGATCACCGCGACACGGCGGTTCTCGCGATTGTTGAGCACATGATTGAGAAGCGTCGTCTTTCCGGCACCGAGGAAACCGGAAAGGACCGTAACGGGAAGCCTTTTTCTCATGACACCTTTCCTTGAATTCAGAGATTGGGTTGGGGTCAGTCGTGATGATGCGGATCAAGATTGAAGGTCAGCGTGGTGAAATAGCTGAGCTTGTCCGCATCGTGGGAATCCGTCATCGGGCTGGAATGTCCGGCACCAACGACATTGAGACCCGCATTGCGGATTTTGATCGTGGCGATGCCCTCGGCATTGGTTTTCACCGGTGCGGCGTGACTGTCATTGACGTAATCCGCCGTGACGCAAACGCCTTCCACCGGATTGCCGTTAAACAGAACCTGCACCGGCAGCTCACTGCCTGCCGTCAGGATTGTCGGGTCCATGAGAGGCACGATTTCAAAGGGCAGCCCCTGGGTTTGCGGCTTCTTGCGCAAATGACCGAGGATGGCGACCGCAAATTTCTGGCTCTTGCTGGACTGCTTTGCACCCGGCACCTCGGCCTTCGACTTGTTGACCCATTTGCCATCCGGACCTTCGGCCCAGAAACCGTTATCGAAAGTGCCACTGATAACCACCGCATTTTCCGGCACATCAAGAAGAGCATGGTCATCCTGCGGCCTGATCTCGACGGCGACTTTCTTGCCATCGACATCCTTGGCCGAAACCGCCTTGAGTTTTTGCGGATCGTAAGCCTCATCGCTCGCGCCGTGACCATAGACCACCGCCTGCGTGCCGTGGCGTTCGGCAATCCAGATGCCATGTGCGCTGGCGGTTACGGGCGCGAGCAAGATCGCCGCCAAGCCCATCGACCACCGTTTCCAGAAATTACGCATCGTTTCATCCTATATGTTATACCATTACGTTTCTAACGCAAAGAACAGACGGCAGCGCCACCTTTGACGGATATTTTACGCCGGGCCTCTGGAGGGAAGGGCCCGGCTTTTAGCGGTTGCAGGCCGCTGGCGAGCAACCGCAGCTGTTACGAGGACAGGCAGGCTTTCAGCGAATCCGCCAGATTGCGGATCAGTTGCGGATAAAGATCGGGGCCGTCCTTCAATTCAGCGCCAAGCGGGTCGAGAACACCGGTCTTGGCATCGGTTCCGTCGATAACCGTCTTGACGAGCTTCGGTTCGAACTGCGGCTCGGAGAACACGCAGGCCACCTTGAGCGATTTGATCTTGTCGTGGATCTGCTGGATGCGGGCGGCCCCTGGGGACTTTTCCGGGCTGACCGTGATGGAACCGGCGGCCTTCACGCCAAAGCGGTTTTCAAAATACTGATAGGCATCGTGGAACACGACGAATGGCTTGTCCTTCACCGGCTGCAATTCCGTCGTGATATCCTTGGTCAGAGCATTCAGCTTTTCGGCGTAGGCTTTGGCGTTCTGCTCATATTGTGCGGCATGGGCCGGATCGCTCTCGCTCAGAACCTTGGCAATGTTGATGACAAGCACTTTGCCGTTTTGCGGATCGAGCCAGAAATGCAGATCATATTCGCCGTGGTGATGATGCTCATGCGCGCCTTCGCTCGCTTCGGCAGCGTGATCGTGGCCTGCTTCCGCGCCCGTCTTGTCGCCGTCATCATGCTTATCGGCATGGTCGTGGCCTTCGTGCCCCTCGCCGTCATGGCCATGGTCATGCGCCTCAAATGGTCCGCCTTCGCGGAACTTCAGCCGGGTCAGTCCTTCCGATTCACCAAGCGCAACGACCTTTGCGCCCTCGCCCAGCGTATCGATCGGCTTATCCAGAAAGGTTTCCATCGACGGGCCAGCCCAGAAGATGACCTTGGCATGTTCGATAGCCTCGGCATCTGAAGGCTTGAGGCTATAGACATGCTCCGAGCCTGCGCCCTGTACGATCAGTTTTGGCTCGCCGACGCCCTGCATGACTGCGGAAACAAGCGAATGGAGCGGCTTGATCGAAACGACAACACCGTCTCGGTCTGCGGCAAAAGCAGTGCTGCCGAGACCGGACAGAAATGCGGAGGCGAGCAGCAGGGAACGCAAATGTTTCATGTTATCTCTCTTGAATGAGCGGGGTGAGCGGCATATCTGATGATATGTTATTTTATTACATCTGTTGCGTTATGCTATAACGTCTGCCATAAGGTCTAGCAACCCCTTTTTGGAGAAATTCACCCGGCATCTTTCTGGCGATATCGCATTCATCCTGAAATTGCTGTCCTGTGTGACAGCATGGGCAGGTTGATTTCACAATCGGGATATGGCGTGTCGCGCCGCCCGAAAAAGACGCTGGGAAAAACCCCGAATCGGCGGATGATCCGTTGGAATATGCTCT
>JAEXXS010000028.1 GCA_023451915.1 Pseudomonadota bacterium
GGCGATGTGTTCAGCCCGTCGCGCACCGCAAGCGCCTATCTGCGCTTCAACGTGGCGCAATCGACCGATCCCGCTGTTTTCACGGTTCTGCAAGAAGCGATGAAAATGACAGGTTGCTAAATCCAATCACAACATTAGCCTTCCCGCGTCGAAAACAATTTCAAGCAAAAGACGCACAGTCATGCGGACGGCTGCCGTTATACTGACCCAACGTGTCTTGCCAGGCATGTTTGGGAGGAGACATTGCGTATTTGTGTGCGGCACAACTCGGACAGCCGCAACACGATTGTGCAGGGAGAACGGAGAGGGCAGACTGGTCTAAACCCGTCTGCCGGGAGGGAGTAGCATTGAACACGCACCTGTCCGGGGCGGATGCAGTTTCGCGCCCTGAAGATGAAAAACTGTCGGTTGCTGCAAACCTTGCCTATGGTTTTCAGCATGTGCTGACCATGTATGGCGGCATTGTCGCGGTGCCCCTGATTATCGGTCAGGCGGCAGGATTGAGCCCCAGCGAAGTGGGGCTGCTCATCACCGCCTCACTGTTTGCAGGCGGTGTCGCCACCGTGCTGCAAACCATCGGCATACCCTTTTTCGGATGCCAATTGCCGCTCGTGCAGGGCGTGTCCTTTGCCGGCGTCGCCACGATGGTGGCCATCGTTACATCGAGCGGCAGCGGTGAAGCAGGGCTGCAAGTCGTGCTGGGCTCCGTCATGGCGGCGGCTTTCATCGGCTTCCTGATAACGCCGATTTTCTCGCGGATAACGCGCTTCTTTCCACCGCTCGTTACGGGCATCGTCATCACGACCATCGGCCTGACGCTGATGCCCGTCGCGGCCCGCTGGGCCATGGGCGGCAACAGCAATGCGCCCGATTTCGGCAGCATGGCCAATATCGGTCTGGCGGGGCTGACACTGGCGCTCGTCCTTATCCTGAGCAAGATCGGCAGCGCCACCATTTCCCGCCTGTCCATTCTGCTCGCCATGGTGTGCGGCACGCTGATCGCCTGGGCGCTCGGCATGACGGATTTTTCACGCGTCAGCGAAGGCCCGATCGTGGCTTTGCCGGAGATATTTCATTTCGGCATGCCGGTGTTCAGCATCGCCGCGACCATTTCCATGTTCATCGTCATTCTGGTGACTTTGGTGGAAACCTCGGCGGATATTCTGGCTGTCGGCGAAATTATCGGCACCAAGGTCGATTCCCGCCGGCTCGGCAACGGGTTGCGCGCCGATATGGCGTCGAGCATTTTTGCACCAATCGTCGGCTCGTTCACGCAGAGCGCTTTTGCGCAGAATGTCGGCCTGGTGGCGGTGACGGGTGTGAAAAGCCGCTTTGTCGTCGCGACCGGCGGTCTCATCCTCGTGACGCTTGGCCTTCTGCCGGTGATGGGGCGCGTGATCGCCTGCGTACCGCCAGCGGTTCTGGGCGGCGCAGGCATTGTGCTTTTCGGCACGGTTGCGGCCAGCGGTATCCGCACGCTGTCGAAGGTCGATTATCAGAACAATGTCAATCTGATCATCGTGGCGACCTCCATCGGTTTCGGCATGATCCCCATTGCCGCGCCGCAGTTCTATCATCAGTTTCCGGCCTGGTTTGAAACCATCTTCCATTCCGGCATCAGCTCGGCTGCACTGATGGCCATTGTGCTGAACCTGATGTTCAACGAATTTAAGACCGGCAATACCGATCAAATGTCTGTGTTCTCGGAAGGAACCGAGCGCATTATCCGCCATCACCACATCGCCGAACTGCACGATGGCGACTATTTCCTCGGCGGAAAGCTCTATGACGTGCAGGGCAACGAAGTGAAAGTCGTGCCCGCAGCCGCCCACTGACAGACAAGAAACTATCGCAGGACGCGAACGACCGTCCGGTCCGATAGATGCGGCAAGAGGCGCGCCATGTCGGCGCGCTTCAATGCGATGCAGCCCTCGGTCGGCGTATAGCCCGGCCTTGCAAGGTGAAAGAAAATCGCACTGCCGCAGCCGCGACGACGCGGCAGAATATTCCAGTCCATGACGATGCAGACATCGTAAAGATCGTCCTTGCGCCACATATCCTCGTGACTGGCCTTGTATGGCAGCGGCACCGGTCGGTTATAATTGCGGTCGCCCGGCGCATCGCACCAGCCATCCAGACGGCGGATCCGGCGCAACGGCAACGGCGTTGCCGGCAGAGTTCCCTTATCGCCCCGGCGATATCCGTAAAGCAGACGCATGGCTGCCAGAGGCGTTGCGCCATCGCCCTCGCGCTTGAAAGCACTGATGCCCCCCTTGCCAAGCGCGCATTCCAGCACCAGATTGCCAGCAGTAAGCAGCCCGCGAGTCTTGTGGCCCGGCTTGGCCCGCACATTGATGATGCCGACCCCACGGCTTCCTTGGTATCTGGTCAAGCCCCCGTCTCCATTTTCAGTTTTCGCGCAAAATATGCTTACAATTCGCTCCTGAAGCCGGTGTAAGCATGATTCGCGTTTCGCCGCTTCAACTTCTGGCCATTAAGTGTCATAAAACACGAAGAGCCATATTGAAATCAAAGAGTAACGAGGACAGGCATGACAGGCCGTACAATTCTGATTGTGGATGACGACGAAGATCTCCGCTCCATCCTCGTCGAGCAGCTTGAGCTGTGTGAAGAATTCCAGATCCTGCAGGAAGACAATGCCACCAAGGGCATTCAGACTGCGCGCAACGGCATCGTCGATCTTCTGATCATGGATGTGGGTCTGCCGGACATGGATGGCCGCGAGGCTGTCAAGCTTCTGCGCAAAGGCGGCTTCAAGTCCCCGATCATCATGCTGACCGGCCACGACACTGAATCGGACACGATTCTCGGTCTCGAATCCGGCGCGAATGACTATGTCACCAAGCCGTTCAAATTTGCCGTTCTTCTTGCCCGCATCCGCGCGCAGTTGCGCCAGCATGAACAAAGCGAAGACGCGACGTTTACGGTCGGGGCCTACACGTTCAAGCCGGGCCAAAAGCTGCTCATCGACGAGAAGGGTGCAAAGATTCGCCTGACCGAAAAGGAAGCGGCGATTATAAAGTATCTCTATCGCGCTGGCGACAAGGTCATCGGTCGCGATGTGCTGCTGGAGGAAGTCTGGGGTTATAATTCGGGCGTGACGACCCATACGCTTGAAACCCATGTCTATCGTCTGCGCCAGAAAATCGAGAAGGACCCGTCCAATGCCACGCTTCTCGTCACAGAAAGCGGGGGATACAAGCTTGTCCCGTGATGGACAGCGCCCGATGCAGGTGTATTGACACTCTATGGCGCTAGACGACGATATTCGCATTCTGGGCACGGTGGGCCTGTTCGAGTCATTCACTCCTGAACAGTTGCGCCTCCTTGCCTTCGGCGC
>JAEXXS010000069.1 GCA_023451915.1 Pseudomonadota bacterium
ATCGTGGATGCCGAAGTGAATTCACTTTTTATCGGCGGCCCTGAAATGTCGGTGCTTAAAAACGCCTTGCCGGTTGAAATTCACACCGAATACAGGCAGAGCACCGATGAATTACTGCCGCTGGTGATAAAGGCGGTCCGTCCTGGCGATGTCATTATGGTGAAATCGTCCAAGGGAATCGGCTTCTCCAAAATCGTCAAGGCTTTCACTGCCCAGTTTCCGCCGGTCGAACCGGCGGAATAGGCGATGGTCGAGGGAATTTTCTCCACATGCTGATGCTTCTCACCTTCTTCGCCGAACACATGACACCGCTCAACGTGTTCCGCTACATCACCTTCCGCACCGGCGGCGCAATGATTACGTCGGCGCTGATCGTGTTCCTGTTCGGCCCGACGATCATCAATTCGTTGCGCGTCCGTCAGGGGAAGGGACAGCCGATCCGCGCCGACGGCCCGCAGACCCATTTCAAGAAAGCCGGTACGCCCACCATGGGCGGTCTGATGATCATGACCGGCATTCTGATTTCGTGCCTGCTCTGGGCCAATCTCTCCAGCGTCTATGTCTGGGTTGTGCTGCTTGTCACGGTGGGCTTCGGGGCCATCGGCTTCTATGACGATTATCTCAAGGTGACGAAGCAGTCCGATAAAGGCTTTTCCGGCAAGGCGCGTCTGGGCATTGAATTCCTGATCGCAGCGATTGCCGCCTTCGTCATCATGCGCGCAGGGCAGGAGCCTTTCTCCTCCTCGCTGACCTTCCCCTTCGCCAAGCAGTTCGTGATCAATCTGAGCTGGTTCTTCATTCCCTTCGCCGCCTTCGTGATGGTTGGCGCGGGCAATGCGGTGAACCTGACCGACGGTCTCGACGGTCTGGCTATCGTGCCTGTCATGGTTGCCGCAGCTTCCTTCGGCTTCATCGCCTATCTTTCCGGTAATGCGATCTTCGCGGATTATCTGCAAATCCATTTCGTGCCGGGCACGGGTGAACTTGCCGTCGTGCTGGGCGCAGTGATCGGTGCGGGCCTTGGCTTCCTGTGGTTCAACGCGCCGCCTGCCGCTATCTTCATGGGCGACACGGGCTCGCTGGCGCTGGGCGGCATGCTTGGCACCGTGGCCGTTGCGACCAAGCATGAAATCGTGCTCGCCATCATCGGCGGGCTGTTCGTGATGGAAGCGCTTTCGGTCATCATTCAGGTTGGCTCGTTCAAGCTGACCGGCAAGCGCGTCTTCCTGATGGCGCCCATCCACCACCATTTTGAAAAGAAGGGCTGGACCGAGAGCCAGGTCGTGATCCGTTTCTGGATCATCGCCATCATTCTCGCGATGATCGGCCTTTCCACCCTCAAGCTCAGATAATCACAAGACCAGTATCGACAGGCAGAAGAATGATCCCGATCACCGCCCTTAAAGACAAGACCGTCGCCCTCTTCGGATTGGGCGGGTCGGGCATCGCCACGGCCAAGGCCATTGTGGCCGGGGGGGCGAAGATCATTGCCTGGGACGATAATCCCGACAGTGTGGCGCGCGCGCAAGGTGCGGGCATTGCAACCGGCGATCTGCGGCAGGCGGACTGGTCGCAGTTTGCCGCCTTCGTGCTTTCGCCGGGTGTTCCGCTGACTCATCCGAAGCCCCATTGGACCGTCGATCTTGCCCATGCGGCAGGCGTCGAGATCATTGGCGATGTGGAGCTTTTCGTGCGCGAGCGCAATCATATCGCGCCCGATTGCCCGTTCATCGCCATTACCGGCACCAATGGCAAGTCCACGACCACCGCGCTGATCGCCCATATCATCAAGGCGTCCGGCCGCGACATGCAGCTTGGCGGCAATATCGGCACGGCAATCCTGACGCTGGACCCTCCAGCGGCAAACCGCTTCTATGTGGTCGAATGCTCGTCCTACCAGATCGATCTCGCGCCTTCGCTGAACCCGACTGCGGGAATTCTGTTGAACCTGACGCCGGATCACTTGGACCGTCATGGTACGATGGAAAATTATGCCGCCATCAAGGCGCGGCTGGTTGCAGCAAGCCGCACGGCGATTATCGGCGTTGACGATCTTTACTGCACGGCGATTGCCGAGAATCTTGCGGCGTCCGGCGTCAATGTTGCGCGGATTTCGAAGGAAAAGCATCTCGACAACGGTTATTTTGCCGAGGGCACGACGTTGGTTCATGCCGCCGATGGCAAGGTTGAGGAACTGGCTTCGCTGGCCGGGATCGGTTCATTGCGCGGCGCGCATAATGCGCAGAACGGGCTTGCAGCCGTCGCGGCCTGCCTTGCGGTTGGTCTGTCGCTCGATGAAATTCGCGCCGGTCTGAAAAGCTTTCCGGGTCTGGCGCATCGCATGGAGCAGGTCGGGCGGCGCGGCAAGGTGCTGTTCGTCAACGATTCCAAGGCGACCAATGCCGATGCGACGGCTCCGGCGCTATCGTCCTTTCCGCAGAACATCTATTGGATTGCTGGCGGCGTGCCGAAAGCGGGTGGTATCGAATCGCTTGGCGGGTTCTTCCCGCGCATTGCGAAAGCCTATCTGATCGGCGAGGCGGCGGCGCAGTTTGCGGCAACGCTAGGCGACAGCGTGCCGTTCGAGATTTCCGATACGCTGGCCGTGGCTGTCGATCATGCCGCGCGCGATGCGGGCAATGATGCAGCTCCGGAACCGGTTGTGTTGCTCTCGCCCGCCTGCGCGAGCTTCGATCAATTTCAGAATTTTGAAAAACGCGGCGATGCCTTCCGCAGCGCCGTATTGGCCCTTCCCGGTATCATGCCAATTGGAGGAGAAAGCTGATGGTAAGCCGTGTCGATCGCGGTCCTGTCGCCAACTGGTGGTGGACAATAGACCGCTTCTTTCTCGTAGCCTGTCTGGCTCTGATGGGGCTTGGCATTCTGCTGTCCTTTGCGGCAAGCCCGGCTGTGGCGTCGCGCATCGGTCTCGATAGTTTCCATTTCGTCGAACGCCAGATCGTCTTCATGATCCCGGCAGTCATCGTCATGGTGGGCGTGTCGTTTTTTTCGCCCCGCCAGATCAGGCGTTTTGCGCTGATCCTCCTTGCCGTTTCCATGGTGCTGATGGTTGCGGCTCTCTTCTTCGGTATCGAAGTCAAGGGTGCGCGCCGCTGGGTCAATCTGGCCGGCATTTCCATCCAGCCGTCCGAATTCATGAAGCCCGCTTTCGTGGTCGTCTGCGCGTGGCTTTTCTCCGAGCGTGAACGCGGCGGCGACATGCCGGGCTATTTCCTCGCCATGATGCTCTTTTGCGCTGTCGCCGGTCTCTTGGTGTTGCAGCCCGATCTTGGCCAGACCATGCTGACCACCGGGACATGGGGCGCGATGTTCTTTCTCGCTGGCCTGCCGATGTTCTGGATTTTGGTTCTCGGCGGTCTTGCTGTCTGCGGCGGTTTCGGCGCTTATTTCATGTTCGACCACGTGGCCGGTCGTATCAACCGCTTCATGACGGGCGAGGGCGATACGTTCCAGGTCGACGCCGGGCGTGAAGCCATTCTGCGCGGCGGCTGGTTCGGGCAGGGGCCGGGCGAAGGCACGGTCAAGCGCATCATTCCCGATAGCCACACCGACTTCATCTTCTCCGTGGCTGCGGAAGAATATGGCATCATCCTGTGCATGATCATCATGTTCCTGTTTGCCTTCATCGTGGTGCGCGGCCTTTCCATCGCGCTCAAGGAACGCGATGCGTTTACACGTCTGGCCGTGTCGGGCATCGTGATCCTGTTCGGCTTCCAGTCGATTATCAACATGGCGGTGAACCTGCATTTGATGCCTGCAAAGGGCATGACGCTGCCGTTCATTTCCTATGGCGGCTCGTCCCTGGTGGCGATTGCCATCACCATGGGCATCCTGCTGGCGCTCACCCGTCGCCGCCCCGAAGCGCGCATGACGCATACGGTTGGGCATATTGGTTCAAATCGGGGCGAACGCATTCCGGCGCTGTGAGGGATTGATGGGTAAAGGTGTTATCGTATTGGCCGCCGGGGGAACGGGCGGCCATCTTTTTCCAGCCGAAGCGCTGGCGCATGAGCTGAAATCACGCGGCTGGGACGTGCATCTGGCAACCGATGCGCGGGCGCAGCGTTTTGCGGGCGCCTTTTCCGAAGATCATGTGCATGTGATCCGTTCTGCGACCATTGCTGGCCGCAATCCCTTTGCACTCATCAAGACGTTCTGGTCGCTGTGGCAGGGCAATCTCGATTCACGCAAATTGTTTCGCCGTCTAAAGCCGAAGCTCGTTGCCGGTTTCGGAGGCTACCCGACCTTGCCGCCGCTTTATGCCGCGAGCAACATGCATATTCCAACGCTGGTGCATGAACAAAACGCCGTCATGGGCCGGGCCAACAAAGGGCTCGCGGGGCGCGTCAAGGCGATTGCAGGCGGCTTTCTGCCGGAAACAGGCGGTGCTTTTTCCGACAAGACCGTGACGACCGGCAACCCCGTGCGCCCGCCCGTACTGGCCGCAGCTGCCACGCCTTACAAGCCCGCAAAGCCGGATGAGCGTTTTCGTCTTTTGGTTTTTGGCGGCAGTCAGGGTGCGCAGTTCTTCTCGAATGCGATACCGGCTGCGATTGGCCTTCTGCCGGAAAAGGATCGGGCACGGCTTCTGATCACCCAGCAGGCGCGCAAGGAAGACG
>JAEXXS010000124.1 GCA_023451915.1 Pseudomonadota bacterium
CGAGATTGGAAAGCGGCTCATCCATCAAGACCAGAGGAGGTTCGATGACAATGGCGCGGGCGATAGCCACGCGCTGCTGCTGGCCGCCAGAAAGCTGTCCGGGGAGTTTTTCTTCCTGTCCCTGCAAGCGCACCAAAGCCAGCGCCGCACGCGCGCGCTTTTCTATCTCGCTTTTGGCGAGCCCGCGCATTTTAAGTCCAAAGCCAACATTCTGCAGAACATTCATATGGGGAAACAGTGCATAGTTCTGAAAAACCATGCCAAAGCCGCGATCCTCCGGCTTGAGCTGGTCGACACGGCGATTGTCGATATAGATGCCGCCGCCCGTCGTGCCGAGAAGACCGGCAATACAATTAAGAGCCGTTGATTTTCCGCAGCCAGAAGGACCGAGAAGTGCGATGAATTCGCCTTTCCGAATGGTGAGGTTGATTTCCCTCAGCGCATTGAAAGTTCCGAATGAACGGCTCATCCGGTCGAGCCGGAGTTCTTGAAAGGACATTGACGCAAACACCATGATTTGTTTGGCGATCATGGGCGCTTCCAGACGAGCTTTTCGGCTCGCCCGGAAATGCCCGCTTAAGAGGTTTAGCTGGCAGCGACCTCTTCATCCCAGCGCCGAAAGGCGGCTACAAGCGCCTCCGGCTCGAGCGGCAATTCAATCGGATTGTTGGCAATCCACTCCGCATATTCGGGGCGTCCAAATTCAGCAATGATGTTCTGGCTTTCCTTCGGCGCCATCTCGATCGTAACGTCCTTGACTGCCGGACCCGGATAGAAATAACCGGCATCGTAAGAATAAGCCTGCTGGCCCGGCTTCAAGGCGAATTTGATGAATTCCATCAAAACGGCGATCTTTTCTTCCGAAACGCCCTTTGGAATTGCAAAATAATGTGCATCGCAAACCCAATGGAATCCCTCAAGCTTGCTGACGCCCATTTCCTTCGGAACGACGCCGAGCGCGCGCGGATTGATATCCCAGCCTGTGGTGGTCACCGTCATGTCGCGGGTGCCTTCGCCCAGTTCCTTCATCAGCGCGCCGGTGCCAGCCGGATAATATTCGATGTTCTTGTGCAGTTCCTTCAGGTAGGCCCAAGTTTTGTCCCAGCCCTTGATTGGATCTTTTGGATTGCTGTCGCCGAGAAGATAGGGGAGCCCCATCAGGAAAGTGCGACCGGGACCAGAATTGGCAGGACGCGCATATATGAATTTCTTGGGGTTCTCCTTCGTCCAGGCCAGAAGTTCCTCGGCGTTTTTAGGCGCTGTCTTGACCTTTTCTGGATGATACTCGAGCAGCGGCCCTGACGGGTAATAGGACACGACCACGCCCTTGCCCTTCGACATTTCCTGCATGCGCCATGCGGGCTCGAGATAGATGTCCTGCAGCTTGGGCAGACCGTTGTCCGGCAAGGCGATGATGTCAGTCCAGATATCGTCCGCAAGCCCTGCCGACAGTGCGTCAGGGCCAACAATAACCAGATCGATATCGATGCGGTTGGCGCGCTGCTGGGCCTTGATCTTACCCGGTAGTTCAGGCGCCGGTGCTTTGTTGAAAGTAAAGCGCGAAACGAGCGCCTTTTGTGCGGATGCAAAATTATCAAATATGGGCTGGGTCAAAGCGAGGTTGCCAGCGGCGTCGATGACGTTCAGCGCTACCGGCGATGATGGCAGCTTTGCAGACTGAGCCCAAACACCTTTGGGCAGCATGACACCCATGCCTGTTGCAAGCCCGGCCCCCGCCATGAATGTACGGCGTGAAATTCCCTTATTCATGTTCTCCTCCGTTTTTGGTTCTGCGGTGCGCCCATCTTCTCCCAGTCAAGACGCCCTGATTTCATTTGTCAGACTAAGCCATCCGTCTCCCAACCCGCGACGATCTGCTGAAGCGTTTCGCGGTCATGCTTTTCGAGTTGCGGCAATCCCGGAAGCCGCACCTTTCCCACGGCAAGCCCCTGAATTTGCAGAGCTTCTTTGACGACCGTCACATTCGCGCCATTGCGGAATTTTGTACGCATGGT
This sequence comes from Pseudomonadota bacterium, assembly GCA_023451915.1. Next base: position 2,016 of record JAEXXS010000124.1, read on the forward strand.
TTCGAATTCTGCGATGCTTTCGACAAGCAAACGCGCACGGTTATAATCGCCCGCTTCCAATGCATTCCACACCGCGAGCGAACGCTTGGGCGCAACATTGACGAGTCCGGACGTGAAACCACGACCGCCGAGCGCATAGAAGGGCAGGGCCCAGCTTTCCGCGAGGCCACAAATCCATGTGGCGTCCATGCCTTTGGTTGCCCGGCAGCATTCAAAGAACAGCATCGTGTTCTGGGAGGCGAACTTTACTCCGGCAACTTTCGGATGAGTGGCAAGCCGAACCATTTCATCAAGCGGGATCAGATCAGAGCGGATATAAGCGACGATGGGTAGATCAATCGCTTCTGCAATCGCGATAAAGTAATCCACCTGTGCATGCGGGGCAGCAAACGGATCGAGCGGGTGATGGATCATCACGCCGTCGGCACCTGCCGTGCTGGCAGCCTTTGCCACTTTTATGGCTTCACGCACAGAACGACCCGCAGCGGCTGTGATTGCGGCCTTTCCGTTGACGGCTTCAATCGCTATCGACTGTAGATGAATGACTTCGTCTTCGGTCAGGCTATAAAATTCACCTGTGTTGCCGCCGCTTACGATGTTGTGCACGCCCGCATTGGCGATGCGCGAGACGATTTGCGCCGTCAACAGGGGGTCGATTTCCCCTTGCGTATCATAAGCAGTTGCATGCACGCCCGAAATGCCGCGAAGCACTTGGCGATAGCCTGCTAGATTCATTGTTTCCTCCCAATAGGCCTGGTCAGAAGACCAGTTCGATATGCGTCTCTCCTGCTTTCACGATATGCTCACGCATCAACCGTTCGGCCAAATCCCCGTTTCTTTTTGTAATCGCCAGCATAATGGCCTCATGCTCGCCGAATGATTGACGCCGAACGTCTTCGCGAGACAACACCGTCACCCGCGCGGCATGATCATACATGCGTTGAGCGTTTTGCAGTCGTCGCAGATATTCACAACCGGACGCTTCGTGGATGCCGTCGTGAAATTTTTCGTTCAGTTCAATCAGTTCATCGACGTCGCCGGTCTCTACCGCCGCGCGCATTTCCTCAATGGTGGCACGAAGAAAAGCAAATGCTTCCTCGGTTCCATGTTTTGCAGCTTGCCGCGCAATGATGCTTTCCAGCGCGGCGCGCGCCAGCATCATCTCCTCAGCCTGCCGTTCGTTGAAGCAGACAAACGTGCCGCGACGCGATTCCGTTCGAACCAGCCCTTCGCCCTCAAGCTGTCTCAACGCTTCCTTGAGAGGGCTGGTGCTGATGCCAAGATCAGCCGCAAGCTGGCGCTCATTCAGTTTTTCGCCTGATTTCAGCCGACCGGAAATAATCGCTTCCCGCAAACTGTCGTGCACATGATCTCTGAGATTCCTCAGCTTAATCGGCTTGAGAGCTAACGCCTGCGAATCCAAAG
>JAEXXS010000200.1 GCA_023451915.1 Pseudomonadota bacterium
AACAGCAGGCTCGCGGCAAGGCTCACGAAAAGGCGGCCTCAAAAGAAAAGGCAACGCGCCTATCTCCGCAGAGCATTTTTGAGGCGCGGAAAGAGATCGGCACGGTTACAGTTTCGGAGCCGGTCGAAAAATATATGGTCGCACTGGTGTTCGCGACACGATATCCAGATCGCTACAATGCCGATCTGGCCAAGCTTTTACAGGTTGGCGTCAGTCCGCGCGGTGTGATCGGCCTTGATCGCATGTCGCGTGCTTATGCCTGGCTTAAAGGGCGGGATTTTGTCACCCCGGACGATGTGAAAGCGATTGTGCACGACGTATTCCGGCACCGGCTGCTATTGTCCTACGAAGCACATGCTTCCAACACCACTCCCGACCAGATTATAGACCGCATCACCGAATTGGTGGCCGTGTCATGAAGGCTGGCGCGAGCGTTGAGACCGGCGTTTATGTAGATACTTCTGCACTCGTGGCGCTTGAAGCGCAGGCGCGTGATCTCAGCTTCGTTCAAAAATCTCCCAGCCATCGCCAGCTTGCCGGACGAATGCGCTCTGCGGTCCGTGGACGCGGTCTCTCTTTTGAAGAATTGCGGGAATATCTACCCGGCGATGATATTCGTTCCATCGACTGGCGGGTCACGGCCCGCACGATGAAGCCCGTGGTGCGGGTTTATAGCGAGGAGAAGGAACGCCCTGCGCTGGTGATTGTCGATCAGCGCATCAATATGTTCTTCGGGAGCAGGCGTGCGATGAAATCCGTCACGGCTGCAGAATGCGCTATGCTCTGTGCGTGGCGTATTCTGGGATCAGGCGACCGTGTCGGCGGCATCGTATTCGGGGACACCGATACGGCGCAGATCAAACCGCAACGCAGCCGCAACGCCGTGATCGGCCTGGCCAGCCGGATTGCCGAGAAAAATGCCGCGCTGAATGCAAGCTATGCCCATGACCCAGCACCGTCGATGTTAAATGATATTCTGCATCACGTTAGCGCCATCGCCTATCACGACTATCTCGTGATCGTCGTCAGCGACTTCGACGGCCACGACGATAAAACACGTGACTACCTGTTACAGATATCAAGCCGCAACGACGTGATCTGCCTGCTGGTTTACGATCCCTTTCTGCTCGATCTGCCAAAGAGCGGTGAGCTGGTGATCAGCGGCGGCACCACTCAGGCAGAGTTGACCTTCGGCAAAGGGTCGATGCGCAATTCCATCGACAGTTTCGCACGCAATCGTGGGCGCGAATTCCGCTCCTGGCAACGCGAGCTCGGCCTCCCGATGTTGCCCATCTCGGCGGCAGAAGAAACCGCCCCGCAACTGCGCAATCTCCTTGAAAAGTCCATGTGGCGTCAAAGGAGGCGATAATGGATCAAACAACGGAGACTGCACTCCGGACGCTCCACGACATTGCTGTTCCGCCGCCCGTAGCGTGGTTGCCGCAAACCTGGGGATGGGGACTGCTTGCAGCCTTGCTTCTGCTTGGATTTGCCATTCTTCTCTACCGATGGGCAAAAAGCTATCGGCGCAATGCCTATCGGCGTGAAGCACTGCAAATCCTCGAAACCATTTCCAGCAAGGCACAGGCAGCAGACGTTGCCGAACTGTTGAAGCGTACCGCTCTATCTGCCTGGCCACGCACCGACGTTGCAGCATTATCCGGCGGGCAATGGGTCGCTTTTCTCGAAGGCCACAGTCCAGAACCGCTCGGAACCGACCTGAGAGCATTTTTGGCCAGCCGGGAATATCAACCCGACCAGCAAGTCAACGATATGCCGGTCATCGTTACCCAGGCTCGGCTGTGGATCGAGAGGCATCATGTATGAACTCGATCATCCGTGGCTTCTGCTTTTGTTGCCTCTACCCCTGCTTTTGTGGTGGCTCTTGCCCACCCATCGCGTCTCAACCGCTTCAATCCGGCTCCCCTTCTTCAAGGATGTCGCGCGAGCGGCTGGCGTAGAACCGACGAAAGGCTCGGTCATTCCGCGGCGGAGCTGGTGGCAAATTGTTCTCGACGTGCTCGCCTGGGGTCTGCTTGTGCTGGCTTTGGCGAGACCGCAACTGATTGAGCCGCCGATTGTCAAATCCATACCGCAGCGCGATATCCTGCTCGCGCTCGATCTTTCTCAATCGATGGATACACGCGATTTCGCGACCCCAGATGGCACGATGGTTACGCGCATCGATGCCGTCAAAACGGTGGTTTCCGACTTTGTTTCGAAGCGCGCAAGCGACAGGCTGGGCTTGATTGCCTTTGGCGACGCTCCCTATCCGCTGGCGCCCTTCACCATGGACCATGATCTGATCCGCACCATGATTGGCTCGCTCGTGCCGGGCGAAGCAGGTCCCCGAACGGCGATGGGTGATTCCATCGGCCTCGCCATTCGCATGTTCGAAAAATCGAACGTGCCGGAAAAAGTGCTCATCCTGCTTTCCGACGGCAATGATACGGCCAGCAAAATGCCGCCTTTGAAAGCAGCTGAAATTGCCAAAGACGACCATATCGTCATTCACACAGTCGCCATTGGCGACCCAAAAGCGACCGGAGAAGACAAGGTCGATACGCAAACACTGCAGGCAATCGCCTCGCAGACCGATGGGCGCTATTCCTTCGGTCAGGATCAGGCAAGTCTGTCCGCCATTTACGATATGCTGGATCGCATAACACCACAGGAACAGAAAGAGCTTTCATGGCGACCACGCCGCGAACTGTTCCAATATCCGGCGGCGCTATCTCTGATAATCCTCACCTTCTCCCTTTGTCTTAGTGTTGCAAAGGCACGCATCGCGCGGAGGGCTACGGCATGATCTCCGACTTCCACTTCCTGCGCCCTGCGTGGCTGATTTTACTGATATTGCCGCTCTTACTGGCTTGGCTTGCCGCACGGTCTTCTAACGTGAAGCAAAAGTGGAAGAACATGATCGCGCCGCATCTGCTCGAGCGGCTGGTCATCGAAGGCGATGGCAAACGAGGTTTTCAACCGGCAACGCTTCTCGCGCTCATCATGACAGTCATGATCCTCGCAATCGCTGGCCCAAGCTGGGATAAGGAAACGCCGCCTTTCGTCCACGACACGGCATCACTGGTGATCGCTGTCGATCTTTCGCAGACTATGGATGCGATTGACATCAGCCCCAGCCGCATTGAACGAGCCAAGCTCAAAATTCACGACATTCTGGCGAGTAGGGCTGGCGCAAGAACGGCGGTAATCGCTTACGCAGGCACGGCACATCTTGTTCTGCCGCTCACCGATGACGCCGATCTGATAGAATCTTATACCGATGCCCTTTCCACCGGCATCATGCCGCGTCCGGGCAAAGATACGGGCGCGGCGCTGACCCTTGCATCCGAACTTCTGAAACAAGACGGTTCGCCTGGAACAATATTGTTCATGACAGACGGAGTGGAAACCTCGGCCGTTAAGCCACTCAGCGATGAAAGGGATAACGGCGTTGTGGTACTGGTCATAGGGACCGAAAACGGTGGTCCGATCAAGTCCGGCGATGGGGGCTTTCTCTCATCAGACGCCGGTGCGCGCCTCGTTACCAAACTCGATACTGAAAGCCTGGCGCAACTGCGCTCATCGAACAATGTCGCAGTCACAACCGTCACTGACGACGATGCCGATATTCGCTGGATTACCGCGCAGATAGAGGGCAACTTTGCGCAACAGCAATCGGATAAGGAAAGTCGATGGCGCGACAGCGGATGGTGGTTTCTCATTCCCGCCGTAGCGCTATTCGCCTTTACATTCAGGCGCGGCTGGGTGGTGCGATTGGGCAGCGTTGTCATTGCTTGTCATTTGGTTGGGAATGATCCGGCGAGTGCCGGTTCGTTTGAAGATATGTGGCTGACACCAGATCAACAGGGGCAGATCGCTTTTCGGAACGATGACTTTTCAAAAGCCGCTGGGCTGTTTCGCGATCCCATGTGGCGTGGTGTCGCCGAGTATAGGGCCGGGAAATATCAGGACGCCATCAACGCGTTTGCCATCATCGACAGTCCTGAAAGCTGGTACAATCAAGGCAATGCACTCATGCATCTGAAGAAGTACGAAGAGGCTGTTGCGGCATACGAAAAAGCACTTCAGGCGAAGCCTGCTTCGGAAGATATTCAGGCCAATCTGGCGACGGCAAAACGTCTTCTGCAAGCGCAGCAGAAAGAAGAACAGGATCAGGCGGAAGACCCTGATGTGAAGCCTGACAGCGTACAGTTTGATGATAAAGGCAAACAAGGCAAAGATGTCGAGATTGCCATGTCCGAGCAGACATCTCAGATGTGGATAAAGAATATTGCCGTCAGCCCGGCAGCCATGCTGGCGCGTCGCTTTTCCATCGAAGCGGGAGGCG
>JAEXXS010000255.1 GCA_023451915.1 Pseudomonadota bacterium
CGAGATTGCCCTTGGAAACGTCGGCAATATGCATGGAGCCGCCGCGGCCCTTGCAATAGCCGGTTTCCTTGCCGAAGAATTCGGCAAACATGCGCTTCACATCGGCGCCCTTGGCGATGCAATGACCATGCCCGCGATGGGTCGAGGTGATCATGTCATCTTCGGTCAGCGGTAGGCAGGAACCCATGGCGCTTGCTTCCTGCCCGATGGACAGGTGCATCGTGCCATGAATGAAGCCGCGCGTGTAACTTTCTTCCGCGCCTTCTTCGAAACGGCGGATGAGATACATCTTGTGCAGCGCTTCCTTCAGCTGTTCCGGAGAATAGGTACGAAAAGCGAAGGGCAGGTTGTGGCGATCTGCGGCCTGCGCATCAATCTTTCTGGCTTGAACCATGGTGCGGCTCCTTATGCTCCGTAAACGAGCTTGTCCTGGCGGGCGCGCAGTTCGGCAATCTTCGAACCCGGCGCGACGGCTGCATTCTCATAGGTGATGAGTTCACCCTTCTTGATCGGCTTCGTCACGCTGCCGTCCTGAAGAAGGCCGCACGGGATGGCATGCGCGGTACGCGCTTCGCCAGACGTCATGATCCAGGCGCGGTAGCAATATTCGCCAATGGCATCGAGCTTTTCGCCTGGCTGCATGTCCTTCTTGGCGACAGCACAGACTTCGGCCACGGGCTTTGCCAGCGGCACCATATCCGGCTTGCCGTAGAGCACGACGCGGGCGCAGGTCAGCGGAACTTCCAGCGAGGTCAGGTGATATGGACGGTGGAAGGTGAAATATGGACCCTTGCCCATTTTCAGATCTTCCATGCGTTCGGAAACGCGCGGATGCGACATGTCGGCCACGACGAAGACGCCGGGCGCAACACCCTTGCCGATGGAATAATCCACCACGCCGACCTTCGACAGCACGCCGCCGTCCTTTTCCGGAATCAGCGTCTTGTTGAGCTGGTCGAGCGTTGCGGCAGGGCCGTGCATGCCCGCCTTGTCCGGTACCAGGCCGGTGGCATTGGCGATGGCCGCCATTTCCACCATGGTCTTGGAACCATCGACGAACTCAACCAGCATTCGCACATTCATGTTGCGGCGCTTGGCTTCTTCCAGATAATCATCGGGAATGGCGTCGATATTGAGCGGGTTGTTCTTGCCCTTGCCCGCAGCAACGATGGGGTGCCCCATGGCGGAAACGAATTCGATCAGTTCCATGCAGGAAGACGGTTCGTCACCAGCGCCGAGCGAATAGGTAACGCCCAGACGGTCCGCTTCCGCCTTGAGGTAAGCGCCGATGGTGACGTCTGCTTCGACATTCATCATAACGAGATGCTTGCCATGTTCCATGGCGCGCAGGCCGATTTCCGCGCCGACAGCCGGAACGCCGGTGGCGTCGATCACGACATCGATCAGATCGTTTTCGAGGATCAGGCTCGCATTGTCGGTTACGGCGACCTTGCCGCCTTCCATCGCCGAGGTCAGTTCGGAGGCGTTCGAAACTTGCCTGCCGTGACCTTCTTCCTGATAGGCGATATCGACTGCTTTCAAAGCGTTCGGAACACGCAGTTCGGAAATGGCGCCAATTTCGATGCCGGGCATGTGCGCCACGCGCGTCACGATATCGGTGCCCATCTCGCCGGAGCCGATCAGCCCGATGCGGATTGGCCGCCCGCTGTCCGCACGCGCCTGCATATCACGTGCCAAGCCCGTCAACGCCACATTCGTCGCCATCTTTTCCTCCTGATGTTCCTCCAGGCGCCTTCGCGCCTCTCTTCCATTACCCGATAATGAACATTTGTTTCCAAGTCAATACGAGTGTACATATATCACTCGCACCAGACCTGTTATTCCTTACCGTGCTTTAGCGCTTGTGAACAAACATCGGTCTGTTATAAAAAACAAATGTTCTGCCCGGTGTTTCAAAATGCAACACAACAAAATCTTGTGGGGGCATACGGCGCGGAACTTGATACAAGCGTTCGAACGGCCTGGCATTCGTTGGAGAATGACTAGGGGGAGGAGAAAACTATGGACGCATTTCTAAGCGGCCTGAAATCTGCCATCGATACGTTGGGAGCGACGGTCCTGCTTCCCATCGTCATCTTCATTATTGCCGTGGTTCTGGGCGCAAAGGTAGGCAAGGCCTTCCGCGCTGCCGTCACCATCGGCGTCGCCTTCATTGGTATCAACCTCGTGCTGGGGCTGATGTTCACCTCGATCGGCGAGGTGGCTCAGGCTATCGTCACCAATACGGGTATCAAGCGCGACATCGTCGATGTGGGCTGGCCTTCGGCTGCTGCCATCGCCTTCGGTTCGTCCGTGGGCCTCTGGGTGATTCCAGTCGGCATTCTGGTCAATATTGCGCTGCTTTTGATGCGCTGGACCCGTACGCTCAATGTCGATGTGTGGAATTTCTGGCACTTTGCCTTTGTCGGCTCGCTCGTCGTCGCCGCAACGGACAATCTCGCCTATGGCATTATCGTTGCAGCCCTCGTTGCGGCTCTGTCGCTTCTGTTCGCTGACTGGTCTGCACGCGCCGTGCAGCAGTTTTACGGCGTTCCGGGCGTTTCGGTGCCGCATCTGGCGTCGGCGCAAATTCTGCCGATTGCTATCGTGCTCAACTGGATCATGGATCGCATTCCTGGCATCAACAAGATCCATATCAGCACCGAAACCATCGAGCGCCGCTTCGGCGTCTTTGGCGAACCTGTGGTTCTTGGCCTGATCATCGGTCTCGTGCTTGGTCTCATCGCTTTCTACAATGCAGGTGATTTCGGCCATGTGCTGGCCAAGGTGCTCGGCACCGGCATGACGCTTGCCGCCGTGATGCTGCTTCTGCCGCGCATGGTCAAAATTCTGATGGAAGGCCTACTGCCGGTTTCTGACGCGGCACAGGAATTTGTGCGCAAGCGCACGGGCGACCGCGAATTGCTGGTGGGTCTCGATTCGGCAATCCTGATCGGCCATCCGGCTGCCATCTCGTCGTCGCTGATCCTCGTGCCTATCGCGATCATCCTGTCGGTGATTCTGCCGGGCAACCGCGTCATCCTGTTCGCCGATCTTGCGGTTATCCCGTTCATCGTCGCCATGACTGCGCCGCTGCTGAAGGGCAACGTGTTCCGCATGGTTGTCGTCGGCACCGTGACGCTCGCCATCGGCTTCTATGTGGCCAATGCGCTTGCTCCGCTCTTCACGAGCGCTGCCGTGTCGTCCGGTTTCAAACTGCCGGAAAACGCGCTGCAGATCACTTCCGTGGTCGACGGCTTCCTGTGGGTGCCTTATGTCATCATCGCCGCAATCCAGTGGTTGGGCGTTATCGGCATTGCGGCTCTCGCAGTCGTCATCGCCGCAGCGTTCATTCTCTATCGTCGCAACACAGACGGTTGGGAACGCGCCGCCGGTGCAGAAGACGAGCCAGCCGAGCAGAACAACTGGTAAGGCGCAAAAGCAATACTGGCCGCATACCGGAGAGGTATGCGGCTATCTGAAATGGAGGATGGAATGGCGAACGGCCTGATGGCTTTTCTCGACCCTGAAGCGATAGAGCTACAGAGCGAGGCCAAAACCAATGAGGAGATCATCCGTATTCTGGCGGCAAAGCTGGAACGGCTCGGCTATGTAAAGCCAAGCTATGCGGATGCGGTCGTGAAGCGCGAACAGACCATGCCAACGGGTCTGCCGCTGGAGCGGGAAGAAAACGTCGCTGTCCCGCATACCGATCCCGAGCATGTCCTGAAAGCGGGCATTGCTTTCGCAACGCTGAAATCGCCCGTCATCTTCGCCAATATGGAAGATCCGGAAGAGGACGTTCCGGTCGGGTTTGTTTTTCTGCTTGCCATCAATGACAAGGACAAACAGATCGAGACCTTGCAACAGGTGATGGCGACCATTCAAAATGAGGACGCGCTCGAGAATCTCAAGAAATCGCGCACAGTGAGTGATGTGGAAGCCGCGCTCGGTTAATCGGAGGAACCAAAATGGCCAAAATGAAAACGATTCTCTTTGCCTGCGGCACGGGCGTGGCAACATCTACCGCTGTGAATGCTGCCGTTACGGAAGAGATGAAAAAGCGCGGGCTGACCTTCAACGCCCAGCAGGCCAAGGCGACCGAAGTGCCGTCACTGGCTGACAATGTCGATTTCATCGTCTCGACGACGCCGATTTCCGCCGCAGTCGAAAAGCGGGTGATCAAAGGTCTCGCTTTCCTGACCGGTATCGGCAAGGACAAGGTTCTGGACGAAATCGAAGCCGAATTGCGCAGGTAATTTCGGCCCCATTTCTTAGAGCATTTCCAGCAAAAGTGTGTAGCGGTTTTGCGTCGGATAATGCGTAAAAACAAATAGATAGAGCGGTTCCACGATTCCGTTTTAACCGGAACCGCTCTAGGGCGTTTTCGTGATGGATCATTAAAGCGCCCTATCCATTTGTATTCTCTCTATTAAGCGGTTCAATTCAAAACAGAATAACCGATGCGCCGGAGCATTTCGGCAGCGCTTTCCTCGTCGGTAATAAACACCGTCGGGCGCAGAAGTTTCATCGCGCCCAGAAGCGCTTCAATCTTTTCCTTGCCGCCGGATGTCAGAATACGTTGTGGCGTTTTCTGCAAGCTTTCAATGCTGGCCGACATGACGCGCTCATGCACGGGATCGTCGACGATACGGCCATCGGCATCGTAGAAATGGAACAGAACGTCGCCCACCGCGCCATTGGCGCGCAGCGATTGCTTCTGCTCTTCGTCCACGAGCCCCACGCGGTAGGACGTACTGCTGGCAGTCTCGATGCCGCCGATGCTGAGCAGCACCATATCGAGGTCTTCGGCCATGTTCAGAACCGTATTCAGGCCACAGCGCTCGATCAGGGCGGTGCGGGTCTCCTTGCTGTCCACAAGGGCGGGCGCGGGGATGAGGTAGCCTTCGCCTTGCAGCATCTGCGCAAATTGCCAGGCAAATTCGGGCGGGTTCGAGCGTCGTGGCTGCACAATGCCGCCCAGAAGCGAAATGACCTTAAGATCGTTAACCGGACGCGAGCCGATATGCTGCAAGGTGTTGGACAAGGTGCGACCCCAGCCGACGCCAATGCGCATGCCATGCTGGATTTTTTCCGACAGGTAAGCGCCTGTCGCAGCACTGATCGGGGGAATCGGGTCGGTCTCGGCGGAGGAGAGGGGCGCGACAATCGCCTGTTCCAGCCCGAAAGCCTTTTCAAGCGCCGCTTCCAGCGCCGTCAGGGCCGAAAGCTTGCCCTCGATGGTGATCTTCACTTCGTTGCGGGCGCGGGCATCGGCGAGAAGGCGCACGATGGTCACACGACCGACACCCAGCGCATCCGCAATATCGCTCTGGGTCATCTGCTCGACATAATACATCCATGCCGCACGGGTTCTCAGCCGGCTGGTGCGGTTTTCCGCTGCAACGCCTTCGGATCCCACCAGAAGGTCGTTGGTCTCAGCTGCGTTCTGTTTCCCCTTGGCGGTCTTTCTCAAATCGATTCCCCAAAATTCTTACAGTTTGCGTCTTTGTGCTATGGACCCTATTGCTTTTCCGGGACGAGGAAAACAATACTTCTTTTGTATCGGTTAAGATACGATTGTTGGCCTCGCAAGGAGGAACGGACCGCCATGCTGCGCACAATTTCCGATGAAATCGCCGTCAGTTTGAAAGACCGCCTGCGCGACGTGCGCTATGTCATCAGGCGCGCCCGGCAAACTGCGCGTCCGCTCGAAACCAGTTTGCCGACACCAGAAACGCTGTTGGGCCACGCCGCGGGCGTGATGGATACCGCGCTGACTGCCGCCGAAGCGATCTCGATTTCGTTTGTTTCGTCCTCACCGGCCAAACATCATGGCGCGCCGCAAATGCGCAGCCTTTCCTTCTATTTTGGCGCGGGTGCGGAAGGTGCGCGCGGTTTCCGCAGCGACATGTATTATTTCCTGAAGGGAACGATGCGGCGCTACGGACTTGAAAACGCGCTGATCCATGAAGCAGCTTTCTCTGTGATCCATGGGCGCCTGCTGCGCAAGCATGCGGAACTCCTGCGCGATCCTGCAACGGCTGCGAAGGCGCTGACCGCATTGTTTCTGGAATCTCTGGCTGAAAGGCCTGTTCGTTCGATGCTGTCCGAAGCCTTGTGCGACCCGGAAAATCTGCGCAAGGCCGCAGTGATCGGGCTTGCCGCCGCCTGCCTTTCCTGCGGGCTTGCGACTGTAAAGTCCGCCGACCTTGCCGATATCGATCCGCTGGAAAGCATATTCATGGTGCTGGAAGCACGCTATGAGCGGCTGGTGGATGCAGCGGAAACCTGCGACGCGAAGAAGCTCGAAACCCTCTTCGCGACGCTGATTGCTCATCTACCTTAAGTCGCCGAACAGGTCGGCGATGATCTTCTTGGCGCGCGGAATAGAAGCTGGGCTCATGCTGAGCTCGGTCAATCCCATGCGGATAAATTCCGGAATGAGATCCGGCTTGCCTGCCGCTTCCCCGCACATGCCCACCATGATTCCCGCCGCCGAAGCTGCTTTCGCAGTCATTTCAATGGCCGCCATCACGGCTGGATGGTGCACGTCGTTCAGCTTTGCCACCGTCGGGTTGAGCCGGTCTGCCGCCATCACATATTGCGTCAGATCATTGGTCCCGATGGAGAAGAAGGCGGATTCCTTGGCCAGTTGATTGGCGGCAAAAACCGCTGCCGGTGTTTCGATCATTACGCCGAGTTCAAACGCGCCATAAGGCTTGCCTTCCGCCGCCAGTTCGCGCTCGCATTCGGCAACGAGTGCCTTGGTTGCCCGGATTTCCTCGATATCGGAAACCATCGGCAACATGACCTTCAAATGGCCGTACACGGCAGCGCGAAGCAGGGCGCGCAATTGCGGCTTGAATACTTCCGGGCGGTCGAGACACATGCGGATGCCGCGCCAGCCGAGAAACGGATTTTCCTCTTCAGGAAACTCGATGCCGGCGACAGGCTTGTCGCCGCCGATATCGAGCGTGCGGACAATCACCGACTGTGGCGCGAAAGCCCGCAAAAGTGAGGCATAGGTTTCCATCTGCATGTCTTCGGATGGCAAATGGATATGCTTCATGAACAGAAGCTCGGTGCGAAACAGGCCGACACCCATCGCGCCTGCCGTCTGGGCTGCCTCGATTTCCTCCAAGGCACCGAGATTGGCAGCAACCTCAATCGTCACGCCATCGGCCCGCCGCGGCGTGTAATCGCGATATTTGTCCAGCGCGCGCTGTTCTTCCGTGGCCTTGGCAATGCGGCTTTCGATATCAGCCAGAACGGAGGCGTCCGGGTCGTGGTGAACGATACCGGCGCTGCCGTCGATGGCGACCCGGCGCGCTGTCTTCAGCCTATGAACGGCGTCGCCAAGTCCAAGCACTGCCGGGATACCGTGCGTCCGTGCGATAATCGCGACATGCGAGGTTGCGCCGCCATGGCCGCACACCACGCCGCGAATGCGCTTCAGCGGTGCGCGGGCCAAGTCCCAAGCGCCAATGTCTTCAGCGATCAGAATAGCCCCGTCGGGCAGCCCGTCGAGATTGAGGTCTTCCTGACCGAGCAAGGCGAGGCAAATCTGACGGCTGATCGCATGCACATCATCGGCACGAGCATTGAGATAAGGATCGTCGAGATTTGCGAATTGCTGGGCGACCGTCGAGGCCGCGCCAAGCGTTGCGGAGACAGCATCCATCCCGCCGCGAATAAGCGCGAGTGCTTCATCCCGCAAGCTATCGTCAGAAGCAATGTCCTTCAAAGCGGCCACGATGCCGCGATCACTTTCGGCAAGATCACCACGCGCAAGCGATTGCT
>JAEXXS010000303.1 GCA_023451915.1 Pseudomonadota bacterium
TTCTGCAAGAAGCCGAAACGGCGACCGACCCGCACCGCATTGCAGAAATTCATACGCGGCTTGCCGATATCGACGCCCATTCGGCGGAAGCGCGCGCGGGCGCGATCCTGTCCGGTCTCGGTTTCAATGCTGAAGCGCAACGGCGTCCGGCCTCGGCCTTCTCCGGCGGCTGGCGCATGCGCGTGGCTTTGGCTGCGGTTCTGTTTGCCGAACCTGACCTGCTGCTGCTCGACGAACCGACCAACTATCTCGATCTCGAAGGCGTGTTGTGGCTGGTCGATTATGTGAAGCGCTATCCGCACACGGTCATCATCATCAGCCATGATCGCGATCTTTTGAATTCGGCCACGACCTCGATCATGCATCTCGACCAGAAGAAAATCACCTTCTGGCGCGGTAATTACGATCAGTTTGAGCGTCAGCGGCACGAAATGCTGGAATTGCAGCAGAAGGCGCATGCCAAGCAGGAAGCGCAACGCAAGCATATGGAATCCTTCGTTGAGCGGTTCCGTGCCCAGGCGACCAAGGCCCGGCAGGCGCAGTCCCGCATCAAGGCATTGCAGAAGCTGAAGCCCATCGAACTTTATGTCGACAGCCATGTGCAGCCTTTCAGCTTTCCCGATGCAGAGAAAAAAGCCGCCTCACCCATCATCGCTCTGGATCACGCCGATGTCGGCTATGCGCCCGGCAAGCCGGTGCTGCGCAATGTGACGCTGCGCATCGACAATGACGACCGCATTGCGCTGCTCGGATCGAACGGCAATGGTAAGTCCACTTTGGCCAAGCTGATTGCTGGCCGGTTGAAGCCGGAAAACGGCACGCTGACCATCTCGCCCAATCTGAAGGTGGCCTTCTTCGCGCAGCATCAGCTGGACGATCTGGTGCCGGAAGACAATGCCATCGAGCATGTGCGCAAGCTGATGCCGACCGAGCCGGAAGCGAAAGTTCGCTCTCGCGTGGCGCGGATGGGGCTTTCGACAGAAAAGATGCTGACGCCTGCGAAGGACCTTTCGGGCGGTGAGAAAGCGCGTCTTCTGATGGGGCTTGCCACCTTCCACGGTCCAAACCTTCTGATCCTCGACGAACCAACCAACCATTTGGATATCGACAGTCGCGAAGAACTGGTCCACGCGCTCAACGCTTTCAACGGCGCTGTCATCCTGATCGCGCATGACCGCCATCTGATCGAAGCCACGATGGAGCGGCTTTGGCTGGTGCGCGAAGGCGGCGTGAAGACGTTTGAAGGCGATCTCGACGAATATCGCCAGATCGTTCTGGCTGACGCCAAGGGCGAACCAGCTTCCGAACGTGACGAAGGGCCGAAGGTCAACAAGGCGGAGCAGCGCAAGCTTGCGGCGCAAAAGCGCGAGGCCATGGCGCCCTTGCAGAAAAAGATCAAGGAAACCGAGAGCTTGATGCAGAAACTGCAGAAACAGATTCAAGCTTTCGCCGCTCAATTGGAAGATCCGGCGCTTTACGAGAAAGAGCCTCAGAAAGCCATTCGCATCAACAAGGATATGAGCGATGCAAAATCCGCGCTTGCAGACGCGGAAGAAAAATGGCTGGAGCTTTCATCGGAATATGAAGAGGCGATGGCGGATTAATCCACCGTCGCTCAACCGATAAATCCAAGGGCGAACGCAAGCGCCAGCAGCACCCATCCGATAACGCGCGCCCAGACCGGCAGAGGCCTGGGCGCGAAGCGGACCGCCAGAACCGCGAAAATAACGGTCAGGATCGGAAACCCGAAATAGATCGCGACATATCCGCTCGATCCTTCAAAGGACGAGCCGAAAACGCCGAGCCGCTCCAGCGGAAACAGAGCGAAAAACGCCAGCACTGCCGACAGAAGAAGCAAAAGCAAACGGTCTGAAACGGTGCGAACAAGCTGCATGGGGTTCAACTCTGCCGGCGCAAGCGTGTGCGCATCAGGCCGTAAACACCGAGCACCCCCAGAACCAGACCGATGGTCGTAAAGGTTTCGTCCGGCGTTTCCGCCCCACGACGCAGAACCAGATCGGCCTTCGATATTTGTAGGCCGTCCGTATTGCCCTGAACGAGGCGAAACGCATATTGGCCGGGAATGACCGGATCAATATCGCCCGCACTCTGGCGCAGCGGCGTTCCATCCTGCGGGCGGTCTGTGTTGATCGAGCTGCTGTTGGATACGAAATCAAGCCCCTGCGACAAAACCGGCTGGCCGTCACGGCTGACCGCCAGCGTCAGTGCAGAACGGCGTTCCGCCGGGACATAGCCCGGCAAAGGCGTTGCGTCGATGAAGACCCGCACCGGCGCATCGCCCGCTTCAAGACGCACTTCCTGCACCTTGAAGCCGCTCTGCCGGTTTTCCAGCATTGTCCAGTGGCCGATCTCGCTGCCGGTGAAATGGCGCATATACCAGGGATAGCCCAGGCCCAGCCCGACGCCCGCCACGATCATCGCAACAAAAACCGGCCGCATCAGGCTTTCCGCTCCCAGCGGCGATCCGGCGTCTGTTGCCAGTAAGTCAAATCGTGATTCTCCTCCTTGAAGGCTTTCCATTGCCCGCGTGCAATATCGAGCTGGTCCTGATCATGACCGTCAAACATCACCACCAGCCGTTCATAATTACCGACCTGCTCCAGCCTCGCACCTTCGACCAGAAAGCGGACGGTTGCGCCATTGGCATTGTTTTCGGTCGTCGTCAGCAGAACAGGCTGCTGGTCCGGGTTTGGTTCCGCATCGGTGCCATGGGCAACGAAGGACGTGTCGGAAAAGGTCCACAGCAGATTATCGAGCGCGTCGCGTCTTTCCTCACTGACGGTCTGCACCGTCACACGCCAGCCGCGCCCAAGCGATCGCTCGACGAGACCCGGAAGGGCTTCGTCGAGTGTCGATTCCGTCAGATGGTAGAACAGGATTTCCGCCATGCACGTCCCAGAACTGTTTGCAAGACGGGGCGGAGAAAATGATTCACATTTCCGCCCCATCGTCTTGTTTCAAAAAGAGTTTAGCTTTCGAAGTGATCGCGGACAAGGCGGTCGAGCAGACGCACGCCATAGCCGGAAGCCCAGCTTTGGCTGTATTCGTTTGCCGGAGACCCCATTGCCGTGCCTGCCACGTCGAGATGCGCCCAAGGCGTATCACCGACAAAGCGCTTCAGGAACTGCGCAGCGGTGATCGAGCCGCCATAACGCCCGGCGCTGTTCTTCATATCGGCGAATTTCGAATCGATCATCTTGTCGTATTCCGCGCCAAGCGGCAGACGCCACAGCTTTTCGCCCGTTGCCTGACCGGCATCGTAAAGCTGGTCCGCCAGCTCGTCGTCATTCGAAAACAGGCCAGCGTGATATTGGCCGAGCGCCACCATGACCGCGCCGGTCAGCGTTGCCAGATTGATGATGAAACGTGGCTTGAAGCGATCATTGGTGTAGTGCAGCGCATCGGCCAGAACCAGACGGCCTTCGGCATCGGTGTTGATAACCTCAATGGTCTGCCCGGACATCGTCGTGACGATGTCGCCTGGGCGCTGCGCATTGCCATCCGGCATGTTTTCCACAAGGCCGATCACACCAATTGCATTGACCTTGGCCTTGCGTCCCGCGAGCGCGCGCATCAGGCCCGTCACGGCAGCCGCGCCGCCCATGTCGCCCTTCATGTCTTCCATGCCGCCAGCAGGCTTGATGGAAATGCCGCCCGTGTCGAACACCACGCCCTTGCCGACAAAGGCGACAGGCTTTTCCTTGCCCTTCGCGCCCTGCCATTCCATGATGACGAGACGCGGTGGGCGCACCGAACCCTGTGCAACACCAAGAAGCGCGCCCATGCCGAGCTTCTTCATTTCCTTTTCGCCGAGGATCTCGATTTTGACGCCGAGCTTCTCAAGCTTTTCCGCTTCTTCGGCAAATTCTACCGGGCCCAGCACATTGGCTGGTTCGTTGACGAGATTGCGTGCCTGAATGACGCCGTCCGAGATGGCTTCCGCCACTTCAAAGGCCTTCTTCGCGCTGTGCGTGTCGGCAACATTGATGGTGATTTTCGCAGCGTGCTTCGGCTCCGAGTTTTCTTCGTTCTTGCGCGTCTTATAACGGTCGAACGTGTAGGACCGCAGGATCATGCCAAGCGCCACGTCGGCAGCTTCGTCGCCCGCAATCGTCGTTTCCGGCAAGGCCAGCGTGACCGTCGCGCGTTCCGACTTGCCGATTCGCGAAAATGCCGCGCCGCCGATCTTCAGCCAGTCATCATTGCCGAGCTTGCCCGGCTCGCCAACGCCGACGAGAATAATCTTGTCGATGCCGCCAGCCGAGGTTTCGATTGCTTCAGCCGTCTTGCCCAATGCGCCCGTGAAATCCGAGATTTCGAGGATGCGCGCAATCTTTTCCGCCCCACCGACGGCCTGCGCCGCCTCTTCCGCGAAGCCTCCGCCTTTGGCAACCAATACGATGGCGGCACCCTTTTCAGGGGCTCCAAACGCGCTGAACGAAATCGAAGGACGTTTAGACATGATAACTCCAAACCGATGGCCGATTAACAAATGACACGATTGTGTCGCGACTTTTCCCCACTCATGTGAGACGAATATGGCGAAACAGCAAGGGCGCAAGCCCTTCCTTATCAGTTTTGCGTTAACTTGGGTGAAGCGTCATCAAATGCAATCGATATCCTGGTCATTTCGTTTAAGGGTTGCGCAAAAACAGGTTGCCTCGGACAGTTCAATCCTTTTAACAGACGGGAGCTAGCGCCAGCGCTTCGCTTTTAGTACTCTGTTAACTGCGTTTATTTGGGCAATCTTAGCCAAGCGGCATTAGATTAAACTTATTATTGGGAGTGCCGGTCCATGATTATGGATGGTCTCCTTCAACGGAACCGGGATGTAAACTCCACCTATGCGATTGATAGAGTTGTACATCCTGCGCCGCGTGGCGATTATGTTCTTCGCGGTGCTGGGCGCGGCGGTGGGCATTACGTGGACGGTGCAGGTGCTTCAGCGCATCGACTTTCTGACGACCAGCGGCCAGACTATTCAGACGATGATTCAGTTCAGTTCGCTGCTGATCCCGTCTGCCATTCCGCTGGTAATGCCTTTTGCGCTGATCATCGCCATCACGCAGACGCTCTCGACGATGAACCAGGATTCCGAGCTGGTCGTCATCAATGCATCGGGGGCGCCGCGCAGTGCCGTCATGCGTCCGATCCTGATGCTGGCGGCGGCGATTTCCATCGTTTCGTTTCTGGTCGCCAATTATGTCGATCCCTATGCGCGCATGAACATGCGCGCGATGATCGCCAATGCCAGTGCCGACCTCGTCAATCTGATCGTTCAGGAAGGCAGCTTCCGCAAACTGGCCGACAATCTCTATATTCAGGTGGCCGAGCGGCGTGCCGACGGCAGTATTGGCGGGTTGTTCATTGCGGATTCCCGCGATCCATCGCTCGATCTCATCTATTATGCAGCCGATGGCGGCATCGCCACGACGGAGACCGGCGCCAACATGCTTCTGATGCAGAAGGGCGAAGTGCAGCGCCGCAGCGTGTCCGACGGCACGGTTTCGATCATCAAATTCGATTCCTATGCATTTGATCTCAGCCAGTTTGCCTCTGCTGGCGACGATTTCGTGGTCTATGCCAAGGACCGCCCGCTGTCCTATCTGCTCAATCCAGACCCGAATGATCCGATCCTGCAAACGCGTCCGCTCCGTTACAAGGCGGAACTGCATCGCCGTTTGACGCAATGGCTCTATCCGGTGGTCTTCGCGATGATCGCTCTGGCTTTCGCGGGTGATTCCCGCTCGCATCGCGAAGCGCGCGTTTCTGCGTCCTTTTCCGCTATCAGCGTTGCCCTTCTCGTCTATTGGGCCGGGTATTTCGCATCCGACCG
>JAEXXS010000409.1 GCA_023451915.1 Pseudomonadota bacterium
TTGACGACGCCATGATTGCCGTCGAAATGATGGTGGCGCGACTGGAATTCGGCGATCCGATCAACAAGGCGGCCACTTACGTCTATTCGCATACGGCCTTTCCGATGTTGACGGGCACGCTTGTGACTATTGCAGGCTTTATTCCCATCGGCCTCAATTCCAGTCAGGCTGGCGAATATACCTTCACGCTCTTTGTGGTGATTGCGGTCTCACTGGTGGTTTCGTGGATTGTCGCGGTGCTGTTTGCGCCGCTGCTCGGCGTCACCTTCCTGCCCAAGAAGATGAAGCCCCATGCCGAAAAGCGCAGCCGCGTCTTTGAAGCCTTTTCCAAGGCGCTGTTGTTTGCGATGCGCTATCGCTGGGTGACCATTATCACGACGATCCTTCTATTCGCCGTGTCCGTTTTTGGCATGCGCTTCATCGAACAGCAGTTCTTCCCGCAATCGGATCGCCCGGAACTGGTTCTCGACTGGACCTTGCCGCAGAACAGCTCCATCGCGGAAACCCGCGCCCAGATGG
Source organism: Pseudomonadota bacterium (assembly GCA_023451915.1). The sequence goes on from JAEXXS010000409.1 coordinate 520, forward strand.
AGCGTTTCGAAGAAACGATGCTCAAGGGCAATCCCGATATCGAGCATTGGAGCACCTATATCGGGCAAAGTGCAATCCGCTTCATCCTCTCCTTCGACGTGCAGCCGAACAATCCCTATTTCGGCCAGATGGTGGTCGTCGCCAAGGATGTCGAAGCGCGTGATCGCCTGAAAGCCAAGTTCGATGAGGTCTTCCGCAAGGATTATGTCGGCACCGACGTCTATGTAAAATTCCTGGAGCTTGGGCCGCCGGTCGGACGCCCCGTGCAATACCGCATTTCCGGTCCTGATATTCAAAAACTGCGCGGCCTGGCGCAGGATTTTGCCGGCATCCTCAGTGCGGACCATCGGCTGGGCGTCGTCAACTATAACTGGAACGAACCCGGTCGCGTGATCCGTGTTGATGTCATGCAGGACAAGGCGCGCAAGCTTGGCATTTCCTCCAAGGATATTGCCACGACGCTGAACGGCGTCGTTGGCGGCATCACGATTACGCAGGTCCGGGATTCGATCTATCTGATCGATGTCGTGGTGCGCGCGCAAAAGCATGAGCGCGATTCCATCGACACATTGCAGAGCTTGCAAATCGCGACGGGCAACGGCACCTCGGTGCCGCTCGCATCCATCGCCAATTTCCGTTACGAGCTTGAGCAGCCCGTCATTTATCGGCGGTCGCGCATCCCCACAATCACGGTCGCGGCAGGCATCATCGACAAGACGATGCCGGATACGATCGTGAAAGATTTGGGCCCCGCTATCCAGGCTTTCGCCGACAAGCTCCCGGCTGGCTATTATATCCAGACCGCTGGCACGGTTGAGGAAAGCGGCAAGAGCCAGGGACCGATCGCCGCCGTCGTTCCGCTGATGCTGTTCGTGATGGCGACCGTGCTGATGCTGCAATTACAGAGTTTCCAGCGTCTGTTCCTTGTGGTGGCGGTTGCGCCGCTCGGCTTGATCGGCGTGGTCGCCGCACTTTTACCGAGCGGCAAGCCGCTCGGTTTCGTCGCCATTCTGGGTGTGCTGGCGCTGATCGGCATTCTCATCCGAAACTCGGTCATCCTGATCGTGCAGATCGAGGAGCATATTACCGAAGGCATGAAACCGTGGGATGCGGTGATGATTGCGAGCCAACACCGTATGCGCCCGATTGCGCTGACGGCGGCGGCGGCAAGCCTTGCGCTTATCCCGATTGCGCGGGAAGTGTTCTGGGGGCCGATGGCCTATGCCATGATGGGCGGCATCATCGCTGGTACGGCGATCACCCTCCTGTTCCTGCCAGCGCTTTACGTCGCCTGGTTTCGCATCAAGGAACCGGACGCGGAAGAAACGCCCGCGCCACAGCATTGATCTGCCAAACGAAAACACTCTGGAGCGAGCGTCCGCTCCAGAGTGCAACCACCCCTCACAAAAAATTTTTACGACGCCCTTGAACGGGACAAAACCATACACATTTGAAGAAGGCAGCGCCGGGCCCCTCTGGTCATGGTATTCCGCTATGGCGATGTCGGGGCTGCTCCACTTGTTCAAATGGAGATGGTCCGGCGATGGATTCGCTTATGTTAGCCCTTTCGGGCGATTTTCTTGGCACACCTGTCTATTTTTGGGCGGCATTCATCACGATCGTGGTGGGTTTGCTGGTTTTCGACCTTGGCATTCTGCATCGCGACGAACATGAAATCGGCGCCAAGGAAAGCCTGCTCCTCTATGGTTTCTATGTCCTGATCGCGCTGGCTTTCGGCGGCTGGGTCTGGTGGGAACGCGGCGCGCAGGCGGGTCTGGAATTCTACACGGGCTATCTGATCGAGCAGAGTCTTGCGATGGACAATATGTTCGTCATCGCAACGATCTTCGGCTTTCTCGCTATCCCGCGCCTTTACCAGCACCGTGTGCTTTTCTGGGGTATTCTGGGCGTCATCGCCTTCCGCGCGGTTCTGATCGGACTCGGCGCGGCACTGGTGCACGAGTTCAACTGGATCCTGTTCCTGTTCGGCGCATTCCTCGTCTTCACCGGCTTCAAGATGTTCCGCCATCAGGATGAAACGCCCGATATCGAGCAGAATGCGGTCTTCAAATTCCTGCGTAAGCGCTTCAATATCACGAGCGAGGTGCATGGCCGCCATTTCATCGTCAAGAAGCCCGATCCGAAAACCGGCAAGCTCGTCACCTGGCTGACGCCGCTTGCGGTCGCGCTGATCATGGTTGAAACCGTCGATCTGATCTTTGCCGTCGACTCTGTGCCCGCCGTCTTTGCCGTCACGCAGGATACGTTTATCGTCTACACCTCGAACATCTTCGCCGTCCTCGGCCTGCGTGCGCTCTATTTCGCGCTTGCCGCCGCCATGAACCGCTTCCGTTACCTTCAGGTATCGCTGGCGATCATTCTGGTGCTGATCGGTATCAAGATTTTCCTCGTGCCGCTGGGTGTCCACATCAACACGCTGCTGTCGCTGGTGGTAACGCTCGGCATTCTCGCAAGCGGTGTATTCTACTCGCTCTACAAGACCCGCAACGAGCCGGATATGAGCGTGGAAGAACTGGCCGCGCAACAGCATAAGGAAGGCTGATCGCAAGCCCGTATTACTCAAGACAAAGCCCCCGGACTTCTCCAAGTCCGGGGGTTTTTCATGTCAGGCAGAGGATCAGGCGGCGATATAGTTTTTCAGGAAGGCGCGTGTGCGGTCCTGCTGCGGGTTGCGCAGCACATCTGCGGGTGCCCCTTCTTCAACCACAACGCCGCCATCCATGAAGACGATCCTGTCGGCAACCTCACCGGCAAAGCGCATTTCATGCGTCACGATCAGCATCGTCATATGCTCGGCCGCAAGCTGCTTCATGACCGCATTCACTTCATCGACCAGTTCCGGATCGAGCGCCGAAGTCGCCTCGTCGAAAAGCATCACCTTCGGCTGCATGGCAAGCGCGCGAGCAATGGCAACGCGCTGCTTCTGACCGCCGGACAGGCGCGACGGGTAGACGTCCACCTTGCTGGCGAGCCCTACCTTGTTGAGCAGTTCCAGCGCCAGTTCGCGGGCCGCCGATTTCGACATGCCCTTGAGCTTTGTCGGTCCGAGCGTGATGTTTTCCAAAACGGTCAGATGCGGAAACAGATTGAAGTGCTGAAACACCATGCCCATCTGCTGGCGCACGGAGTTGATGTGCTTTTCAAAAGCCTGACCGTTGAGCGGCTGATTGACCTGCAGCCCATCCAGCCAGACCTCGCCGCCATTCAGCGTCTCGAGATGATTAATGGAGCGCAGCAATGTGCTCTTGCCCGAACCGCTCGGGCCGATGATCGCGATGATCTGGCCGCGCGATACCGAAAGATCGATCCCCTTCAGAACCTCCAGCGCACCATAGGCTTTACGGGCGCCCTTCACTTCAACCATAGGCTTCAAGGCGCTCATCGCGTAACCTCCACTTTTCTTTCGATATGCCGCAGACCCGCTTCCATGATGAGGTTGACCACATAATAAAGTGCGGCGGCAGTCAGATAGAACTCAAACGGACTATAGGTTTCACTGATCGCGATCTGTGCGCTGTGAACCAGTTCGGCAATCCCGATGATCGACACCAGCGACGTGTCCTTCAACAACACGATCATATTGTTGCCGATGGGCGGGATGGTGTTGCGAATGGCCTGCGGAATGATGACATAGCGCAGCGCCTGTGCACGGCTGAGCCCGATGGATCGCGCACCTTCGGTCTGGCCCGGATCGACCGAGACGATCCCCGCCCGGAACACATCCGCATTATAGACCGCGAAATGCAGGCTGAGGCCGAGAATACCGGCAAACAAGGCCGGAATATCAATGCCGATCTGCACCAGACCGTAATAGATGAGATAGAGCTGCAAAAGCAGCGGCGTCCCCATGAAGAGCCACATGAAGAAGCGGACCGGATAGGCGAACAGGGCCGGTGCGTAAAGCACCACCAGCGCAAAGGCGATGCCGAGGATAAAGCTCAGCGCGCTGGACGCGACCGCAAGAATAAAAGTCCACCACAGTCCGGTCAAAAGCAGATCGGTATAGGGAGCGACGATACTGAAATCGAGAGCTGGCATAGCGTCCTCCCTCAGCGTGCAGCGAAGCGCTTGTCGAGCAAATCGACAATCGACGCCACCACATAGACGATGACCATATAGATGACCGCAGCAACCGCGAAAATCTCGAACGGCTTGTAGGTCGAGCTAATGAAACGTTGCGCTATATAGGTGAGTTCAACCACGGAAATAGTCGACACCAGCGCGGACCCCTTGACCAGAGCAACGGCATTTACACCGAGCGGGCGGATCATCAGGCGGGCGGCCTGCGGCAGAATGATGAGGCGCAGCGTCTGTCCGCGGCCAAAGCCGATGGAACGGGCCGCTTCGTCCTGCCCCCGATCGACGCTCGCAATCGCGCCGCGAATGGACTCGGCCATGTAAGCGCCGATATTGAGCCCCAGTCCGATGACACCCGCCGCATAGGGCTCCAGTTCCAGACCGATCTGCGGGCCGCCGAAATAAAGCACGAACAGCTGCACGAGGCAGGG
>JAEXXS010000413.1 GCA_023451915.1 Pseudomonadota bacterium
GTAGTTGAGGCGATGCAGATCGTTGGCGAGCATGCGGATAACGGTCTGCTGATCCGTGGTCATGCTTGACGATTGTTCTTCTGCTCTTTCCTTGACGCGTGCTGGCGAATTCATGGAACTGTTCCTCCTTTTTGATAGCCGACTGCTACTCGGCAGCCGGTCTGAACTGTGCTGTTTCAGTCGATTCTTTCATGGCGGTGGTCGAAGACTGGCCGCCGGTGATTGCAAGCGACACCGCATCGAAATAGCCGGTGCCGACTTCGCGCTGATGCTTGGTCGCGGTATAGCCATTGGCTTCGGCTGCAAATTCCGCCTGTTGCAGTTCGGAATAGGCCGCCATCTGCCGGTCCTTGTAGCCGCGCGCCAGTTCGAACATGCCGAAGTTGAGCTGGTGGAAACCGGCCAGCGTGATGAACTGGAACTTGTAGCCCATCGCGCCCAACTCGCGCTGGAACTTGGCAATCGTGGCGTCGTCGAGGTTCTTCTTCCAATTGAACGACGGCGAGCAGTTATAGGCGAGCTTCTTGCCCGGATGCGCCTTGTGCACGGCTTCCGCGAAACGGCGGGCCTGTTCGAGATCGGGCTTGGATGTTTCCATCCAGATCAGATCGCAATAGGGCGCATAGGCAATCGCACGGGCGATACATGGCTCGATGCCGTTCTTCACCTGATAGAAGCCTTCCGCCGTGCGGCCTGCATCGTAATCGACGAAGGGCTGGTCGCGCTCGTCAATGTCCGAGGTCAGAAGCTTGGCGGCTTCCGCATCCGTGCGGGCGATGACCAGCGTGGCCGTTCCCATTACGTCTGCCGCAAGGCGCGCCGCGTTGAGGTTGCGGATATGTGCGGCCGTCGGGATCAGAACCTTGCCGCCAAGATGGCCGCACTTCTTTTCCGAAGCGAGCTGGTCTTCATAATGCACACCGGCGGCACCGGCCTCGATGAAGGCTTTCATGATTTCAAAAGCGTTCAGCGGTCCGCCGAAGCCTGCTTCGGCATCGGCAACAATCGGTGCAAACCAGGTGTCGACCGAAAGTCCCTTGCCTTCGGCGGTTTCGATCTGGTCGGCGCGTTGCAAGGTCTTGTTGATGCGCTTCGCCAGTTCTGGAGCCGCATTGGCCGGATATAGCGACTGGTCGGGATACATGGCCGAAGCCGTATTGGCGTCCGCTGCAACCTGCCAGCCGGAGAGGTAGATCGCCTTCAAACCGGCGCGAACCATCTGCATGGCCTGATTGCCGGAAAGCGCGCCTAGCGCATTGACGAAATCTTCCTCGTGGATCAGCTTCCAAAGGCGGTTCGCGCCCATTTCAGCCAGCGAATATTTGATCTCCACCGAACCGCGCAGCCTTTTTACATCTTCGGCCGTATGCGCACGTTCGATACCGTCGAAACGACCCTTGGGTGCCGAAGGAATAAGGCTGTAAAAATCTGTCATTTCGGTGTCTCCTCACACTTATCACTGGTTCTCGAAGAGCGGTTGGTCGCTGCTCTTTCTGTGACTGAATTTACAGTCGCATTGGATGGGGAGCCAGAAAAAGCAGCAAAAGCGGAGTAAAATTGAAGTTAAGCTGTCGGATATTTGACGAGGGTGGTCTGTAAATTTGTAAAGATTGTCAAAGCCTGACTTTGCAGCTATTTTGTCATGAATTGTAAAATTCGTCATTGCGGGTTTGGGAGGATCAAGTTGAGCGAACGCAAGATTTTTGCCGGGCCACGCATCAGGCGTATTCGCAACGAGCGGTCCCTGACACAGACGGCCATGGCCGAGGCGCTTGGCATTTCGCCGTCCTATCTCAATCTGATTGAGCGCAACCAGCGGCCTTTGACGGTGCAGCTTCTGTTGCGGCTTGCCAGTGTCTACAAGCTCGATCTCGATAGTTTGCAGGCCGAAAGTGGTGCGACGATCACCGGGCTGAAAGAAGTGTTTTCCGATCCGCTTTTAACCGGCGAATTGCCGGGCGATCAGGAACTGGTGGAGATCGGCGAGGCGGCCCCCAACGCCGCAGTCGGGATCATGAAGCTTTACCGCGCCTATCGCGAGCAGCAGCAGCGCCTGTCCGACCTGTCGCAATTGCTGTCGCATGAGGGAAGTGCGGCGCAGCTTTCCGCCACGCGCCTGCCGCTGGATGAAGTGCGCGATGTGATGGCGCGACGCCCCAATCATTATCCGCGTATCGAGGAAGAGGCAGAGAGCTTTTTCGCGCTGCTGAAACCGGATGGCGATCTGTCGGCAGCCTTGAAGGAATGGCTGCGGCGCGAGCATGGCATCACGGTGCGCACATTGCCGGTCGCGACCATGCCCAATTGGCGCAGGCGCTATGATCGGCATTCGCAGCGCCTGTTCATTTCAGAGCGCCTGTCACCCTTCGATCAATTGCAGGAGATCGCCATGGAAGCGGCGCTCATCCGTATGCAGGTGGTGATCGGCGCGGAAACGGAAGGGCTGAAGCTCTCGTCCGGTGAAGCAAAACGCATCGCCCGGTTCGAACTGGCGCGCTATGCCGCGCAGGCGCTGATGATGCCCTATCGCCAGTTTCGCGATGCCGCCGTCCGGAT
>JAEXXS010000415.1 GCA_023451915.1 Pseudomonadota bacterium
ATGCGCCCTAAATATTGCGAGGCCCGACGCATATTCTCGGCGCGAAGCTCCAGCGGGAGATCATCCCGACTTGCGGCGGTTTCAATCTCGCTCAGTGTAGAGCGAAGCAGATTGATATGGCGCTGTCTTGTGGGGACCGCATCGTTGATTTGGCCGATCCGCTCTTCCGCAAAAGACTGGAGTTTGGTGAGAAGCTCTTCCAATCCCGAACCGTCTTTAGTTGAGATTTGCAAAGGCCACGTACCGGTTTGTGTGCGAGCGAGATCAGCTTTCGTTCCGATACGCCAAATCTCAACATCGGCATTATCCAGTGTCACATCAATTGGATCATTCATGTCTTCCAAAAGAAGAATGAGATCGGCTTCCGATGCTCTTTCGCGCGCGCGCTCAATACCAATCTTTTCGACTGCACTTTCAGTCTCGCGCAAGCCGGCGGTATCCGTGACGTAAACCGGGATTCCGTTCAGGTCGAGTTTGACTTCCAAAAGGTCGCGCGTGGTTCCGGCTTCTTCGGAAATGATCGCAACTTCGCGCCCAGCGAGAAAGTTCAACAAGCTGGACTTACCGGCATTGGGTGCGCCGGCAATCACCACATGCAAACCGTCGCGCAGCATGGCTGCGCGTTTGCCACTGGCAACGTGCGCCTCTATTTCCTTATGCAGTGCTTGTAGAGATCGCCATACTTGATCGGAAACCGAGCCTGGTATGTCGCTTTCATCTGCGAAATCGAGCTCCGCTTCAATGAAGGCGCGTGAGTGAATAAGCTTTTGCCGCCATTCCGTGTAAAGTTGACGTTGCGCGCCGGAAGCCACCTGCAAGGCCAAGCGTCGTTGGCCTTCGGTTTCTGCGGCAATGAGATCGGCGAGACCTTCGGCAATCGTCAGGTCCATTTTGCCATTGGTGAAAGCGCGGCGGGTAAATTCGCCAGCCTCCGCAATGCGGCAGCCCGCCATCTCGCCCATTTCCTGCAGCAATTTCTCGACGACGGCGATGCCGCCGTGAAGATGAAATTCAACGCAATCTTCGCCCGTAAAACTATGTGGACCGGGGAAAAAGAGCGCCAATCCACGATCGATCGCTTCTCCATTTCGGGAACGGAATGTCTTATAGGCCGCGTATCGCGGTTCGATATCGGAACCAATAATCGTTTCGATAATGAATCGAACCTTCGGGCCAGATGCACGCACGACAGCGACACCGGACGGAAGCCGCCCGCTGGACAGGGCAAAAATCGTATCGTGATGCACGGCGGTGTCGTTCATTGTGTTTCCTGACCTATATCAATCTTGCCAAGAGGACTGAAATTAAGCTCAGTGCATATTCATTCAAAGGCTGAAAGGGAAGCCTCATGACGGATATCAGCAGAAACACTCTGTCTGCGGAGCCCAGTGCCTATTTGCGCCAGCATGCGGACAACCCCGTTCACTGGCAACCCTGGGGAAAGGAAGCCCTCGACGCAGCGCGGGAATTAAACCGCCCTATCCTGCTTTCAATTGGCTATGCCGCCTGTCACTGGTGCCATGTGATGGCGCACGAGTCTTTTGAAGATGCCGATGTTGCGGCTGTGATGAATGAACTGTTCGTCAATGTGAAGGTGGATCGCGAAGAGCGACCGGATATTGATCAGATCTATATGGCCGCGCTCGGTGCCATGGGACAACAGGGCGGCTGGCCCTTGACCATGTTTCTGCGCCCCGACGGCAAGCCTTTTTGGGGCGGCACTTATTTTCCGCCGCAGGCCCGCCATAACATGCCGGGCTTTGTCGATGTATTGAACGCGGTCAATAATCTTTGGCAAAGAGATAAAGAAAAAATTAACCATAATGCCGAAGCGGTCTTCAATCATCTCGAAGGGCGGCTCGCAGCACAAAGCGCGGGCAGTCAGAATGAAGTTTCCCGATTCGATGCGGTGGCCACACGGATCGCCTCCATGTTCGATCCCGCGCGCGGTGGTATCGAAGGCGCCCCGAAATTTCCCAATGCGCCCTTCATGGATGCTCTGTGGCTTTCCTGGCTCTATAACCGCGACAGCGATAGCAGGGACAAGTTTATCCATTCGCTGAAGACCATGCTGCAAGGCGGCATTTACGATCATCTCGGCGGCGGCCTTTGCCGCTATAGCACCGATGCGGACTGGCTGGTGCCGCATTTTGAAAAAATGCTCTATGACAATGCCCAGCTGATCCGTCACGCCAATTATGCCTATGCGGAAACGCAGGATGATTTGTTTCGTCACCGAATCGAAGAAACCATCGAATGGCTGATCCGCGAAATGCGTTTGGCGGACGGCAGTTTTGCATCCAGCCTCGATGCCGATAGCGAGGGTGAAGAAGGGAAATTCTACGTCTGGAACGAGGCTGAGATTGACCGCGTGCTCGGTGAAGATAGCCCAGTTTTCAAAGCCTTTTATGGTGTTACGCCCGGTGGCAACTGGGAAGGCCATACTATTTTGAACCGCCTGCATGACGTTAATGGCGGGGGGTCTGTGCCGCCGATGGTACAGAAGGCTAAGGCAAAGCTTTTCGCACAGCGTGAAACACGCATCCGCCCCGGACGCGATGACAAGGCGCTTACCGACTGGAACGCACTTGCAATCCGCGCACTCGCCGAAGCTGGACGGAGCTTTTCAAAGCCCGAATGGGTGGCGTTGGCCGCAGACGCCTATCGCGCGATCATGACGCCGTTTCGTGCAGGACAAATGGCGCATTGCCGTATGGAGGACAGGCTGCTCTACCCTGCCCTCTCGACAGATTATGCGGGTATGATCAATGCCGCACTGGCGCTTTATGAAACGAGTTCCGACCGCGCTTATGTGGATGATGCAGAGAAGCTGAAACAGGCGCTGGATGCGCATCATCGGGATGCGTCTGGCAATTATCGTTTGTCTGCGCTGGATGCCGACGATGTTATTCTTCATGCCTATGGCGATTATGACGAGGCCATCCCCAGCGCGACCAGCCAGATCATCGAAGCACTGACGCGGCTTTTCCTCGCTACCGGCGACATGGCGCTTTATCAGAGCAATGAGGCTTTGATCGAGCAGGCGCTTGGACGTGCATTGGCCCAACAATATGGTCAAATCGGCATATTGAACGCAGCCCGCATGGCTGCCGAACCGCTATCGCTCGTCATTGCCGCGCAGTCTGATCAAGACGAGCTTGTTTCGACAGCGAATCGAAGTCCTGATCCACGGCGGCTCGATAAGATTGTCGATTTCAGAGCGGATGCGGCGGTGATCAACCTGCCGACCGGCGGCACCGCGCGGGCCGAAAGGCCGTCCGCCTGGTTCTGCAAAGGCCATGTCTGTCTGCCGCCGGTGGAAAGCGCTGAGGCATTACGCATCCTCCTGGCCGGGGAAACGTGAAAAACAAAAAGCCACGCCGGTTTTCCAGCGTGGCTTTTTATGTTGAAGCAGCAAGGAGTTTACGTGTTCATCGAATCGAAGAACTCGCCATTGCTCTTGGTCTGCTTGAGCTT
>JAEXXS010000480.1 GCA_023451915.1 Pseudomonadota bacterium
CGGGATGAATGCTGCTGTTCGCCCTTGAAGCGATCCTGTCCCTTGACGTTCGGAATATTCGCCTTGCCCGACATGCCGGTTGCGAAGACCAGTTGCTTTGGACGCAGGATGACTTCCTCGCCGTCGCGGTCCACCACGACCGACCATTCCTTCTTGTCTTCGTTCCATTTCGCGGATTTGACGGTGGAGCGTGTCCAGTAATTCAGCTCCATCACCTTGGTATAGAATTCCAGCCAGTCGCCAATCTTGTCCTTGGGCGCAAAAACCGGCCAGTTTTTCGGGAAGTCGATATAGGGCAGATGATCGTACCAGACTGGATCATGCAGGCAGAGCGACTTGTAGCGCTTGCGCCATGAATCGCCCGGCCGCTCGTTGCGCTCCACGATGATCGTCGGCACCCCAAGCTGTCGCAGGCGCGCGCCAAGCGCGATACCGCCCTGTCCGCCGCCGATCACCAGCACATAGGGCTGCTTTTCATAGCCAAGCGTGCGGGCTTCCTCCTCGCGCTCTTCCTTCCACGTCTTGGCGCCAAGGTCATGACCATGTTTCGCGCCCAGCGGTCGGGTGAAGCCTGATTTTTCCTCATGGCCCTTCAATTCCGACATAACGGTGAGAAGCGTCCATATCTTGCCGCCCTTCAGCCGAATGAGACCGTAACCACGTGCTACTTCAGTCTCGAAGGATATCCAGCTTTCGGTGACGCCATCGGCTTCCGTCGCCGTTTCACCGGCGGCCACCAGCCATTTGGTCGGCTTCACCAGCTGCAATTGCGATTGCAGCATGTCGCGTACCTGATCGCGCCCCTCCACGGTCTTGATGTTCCAGGTGAAGGCAACCAGATCGCGCCAATAGCAATCATCGGCAAACATCGATACCGCTTCGTCGATCCGCCCGCCTTCCAGTGCTGCGCCGAACTTGTCGAGAAAGGCCTGCACGCGGACTGTCGGTGTTTTCTCAAGCATTGCAATTTCCTCCCATGGATGTGGATAGCGGACTTCTCCCAAGGCCCGTCAGGGAAGGATGTGCAAGCGGCGTGCCAGATGGCGCGCGATTATCACGCCATTGTTTTTGTTCTATTTTATGGAGAAGAAAAATTGCAGCCGCAGCGGATGCAACAGGTGTCGTGCAACAGGTGTTGCACCTGTTGCGCCCTCAATGGGTCGGCTTGAGACGGCGGTGGATCGTGGAACGATTGACACCGAGTTTTCGCGCCAGCGCGGAAATATTGTTGCCGCATTCGTCAAGCTGACGGCGCAGAACCTGCTGATCGGCGCGGCCAGTATCCGCGCTCGTCATGACGTGGAAATGTTCGGGCAGGCAATCGGTGGTGATTGTGGAGCCTGTTGCAACTGCCGCGGCAACACGCAATGTATTGTCCAGCTCACGCAGATTGCCCGGCCAGCCATAGGCGGCAAGTGGCTTTCGCGCGGCGCGATCAATCTTGATCGTCTCACCCTCTTCTTCGCCGATACGGCGCAAAAGGTGATCGACGAGGCTGTCGAAATCCTGTCTCTGTCGCAGCGACGGCAGGGTCAATGTCGCGGCGTTGAGCCGATAGAGCAAGTCCTCGCGAAAACGGCCTTCGGCAGCAAGCGCCGCCAGATCGCGATGCGATGCCGACAGAAGCCGGAACTTGACCGGCTTCGGTTTCAGCGCGCCAACGGGCTGGATTTCGTTTTCCGACAGAACCCTGAGCAGACGGCTTTGAAGCGCGAGCGGCATGTCGCCGATCTCGTCCAGAAACAGCGTGCCGCCATTGGCCGCCTCGATAAGCCCGGTCTTTCCCTTCTGCATCGCGCCAGTAAAGGCCCCGGGAACATAGCCGAACAATTCGGATTCGATCAGTTGTTCGGGTATTGCCGCGCAATTGACCGCGATGAACGGACCGGGCTTGGCAGTGCTATCGTGGATGGCGCGGGCCAGATATTCCTTGCCGCTGCCGGTTTCGCCTTTGATGAGGATCGGCAGACGACGATCCGCCAGTTTGGCGGCGCGGGCCTGCAACGCTTCCATGGCCGGGTCGCCGAAACTCAACTGGCGCAGCGCCGCAGGCAGTCGCACCGATGCGCTGCTGGATGCAGGCGCACGGAAACTGCTGACAGGCGCAATAGCGCTTGCAAATAGCGCCAGACCGTTGCGCGCCCGGAGCAACCGTTCGCCATTGGGGCGTCCGCGCATAAGGGCCGGAAGCTGGTCGATATCAATATCGAAGACGCTGGAGACCGGTTTCCCAATGAAGTCCTTCGTGGAGACCGTGCTGAGATTCATGCCGCGCGCAACAGCACCAAAACCGCCATGCGTCATGCCGGTAATCACGCCGTTGCCATCAATCGTCATCGCCGCATCGGGGTCGACATCGAGAAAATCCGGCAAGCGCGCCAGACGCAGAACCCAATCTTCGCGCGCCCGGGTCATCAGATTGGCTAGTTCGATCCGCCGCGCTGTCGAAGCGACCAGATGCAGCGCCAGCTGCTGGCTGGCCTTCGCAGTCGGCGAGCGCAATTGCGAAATATCAAGCACCGCCGACAAATCGCCGAACGTATCGAAGATGGGAGCCGCCGTGCAGGTCAGGCCGATATGGCTGGCGTCAAAATGGTCGTCCTGATGGATAATGACCGGCTTGCCCGAAACCATGCAGGCCCCGACGGCGCAGGTTCCCGCCCTGTCTTCCGACCATTCTGATCCGAGATAAAGCCCCGCCTTGCGCAGCTGGTTGTCGAAAGTGGGGTCGCCCATGAACTCGACGGTCACGCCGCGCGCATCCGACAGCAGCAGAACATAGCTCTGATCGGCGACTTGTCTGAAAAGCGCTTCGAGGCCGGTGCGCCCGATGCGGATGAGCTCTTCCGACTGCTCACGATGTTCCCGCAGCAATGTGTCGGGCACGATATAGGCTTCCTGCGTCTGGGCAGGGTTCAACCGATAATCATTGAGGCAGCGCAGCCAGGATTGAATGACAGGACGATCGCGATCCGAGGCCCCGCCCATGGCGACGCGCTCAATCTCCTTGATGTGCGACAGTGTCGACACCATGACCGTCCTCCTCCGCCTGAATGCTGGCACAAGACGGAAAGGCGTTCAAGCGAATAGAGCGTCAGCCGATAAAGGCCGCATAATTCTCATCCAGCACCTTGCCCAACAGGGCTGAATAAGCGCCGTAATGATCGCCGCCCTTGGCGATGCGCCCGAAGGATGGTGCCTCAAAGGTCGATAGCGGCAAAAGCACCAGCGGCGTCGAAACGGGCGTCAACTGCGCGCCCTGCCCCGCCCGCAAGGTGGTCAGCAGGCCGAACATCTCGCCCGTAATGCTGGGACGCGACAGAACCACCATCCGATATTGCCCGGATGTGTTGGTGACAAGATAAATGTGCCCCGACCGATGCGGCACGGATACCGAACCATGCTGGGAGAAAGACACATCAGTGCGCTCCCGTTCCCGGAATCGCAGCCGCGTTCCTTCATCATCCCAGACGATTTCCGTACAGTAAGCGAAGATCGCCTCCGCATCGCCAAAGGACGGACGCAGCGTCAGATAGGTTCCCTCCAGCCATGAAACGGCGGGCCGCGAATAAGCGCCCAACTCCTCCGGCGCATGGCCGGGGCCAGCGCCGTTTGCGACAGAGCGCTCGACGGTGTCGCCTGGGGTTGGCGTCTGCGCCACGCCCGGTTCGCGCAGGGCCACACCCATTGCCTGCTCCAGCCGGATGATGGTGGCCAGCGTGAAGGGGCGGTGCCCCGACAGCGCCTTTTCCAGCGTTGAAAGGCTGATCCGCGCATCGTCGGCCAGTCGCTGGCGCGAAATACGCCGCCGCGCGATTTCCTCGCGAACCCGCGCTGCAACGCTACTGCTTTGATTTTCCGACAAATAGGGGTCCCCGTGGACCATGCGCCAATTTCCTGATTGCGTATTTTCTTTCACAATTCCACACATGCCCGCCAGCGGCAAGACGCTTTGCGGCAAGATGCGGACGAAAGAGGTCAAAGCTGACGCTGGCGAGGAAACAGCGCGTTTCAGACAATCGCTCCAGTTCATCCATTCCGGAAAGGGAGCCTGTCATGCACACCGCAATCACTGTTTCACATCAAAGGGATCGGCGAAATTTCCTCGCCCGCTTCTGCCAGTTTCTCTGGTTCGGGAATGCAATTTTGCTTCCCGCGCTCGGCGTGATCCTTGCCCTCATCCACCCTTTGCAGGCGCGGGCGGAAACCGCCGCTTTCGTATCACCCAACGAGATGGAATCGGGCAGCCTGCTGATGCAGACCGAACAGGCCGGGCAATATGTGGAAGCGCCGCGGCTTGCCACCGATGTGGACATTACGGTCAGCGGCCCCACCGCCCGGGCGCGTCTCACCCAGGCTTTCGAAAACCCCACCGATGGCTGGGTCGAAGCGCTCTATGTGTTTCCACTGCCGGAAGATAGCGCGGTTCATTCGCTGAAAATGATCATCGGCAATCGCGTCGTCGTGGCCGACATCAAGGGAAAGCAGGCCGCACGCGCCATTTGAGAAGGCCCGCAGCGAAGGCAAAAAAGCCGCGCTGGTGGAACAACAGCGGTTCAATGTCTTCACCAATGCCGTCGCCAATATCGGCCCGCATGAGAAGGTCGTCGTGCAGATCGAATATCAGCAGGCCGTGCGTCTGGCTGATAATCGCTTTTCGCTGCGTGTGCCGCTGGTCGTCGCCCCACGTTACAATCCGCAGGACAAGACAGCCATCGACCAGCGCGCCGACCTGAAGGACGGCTGGGGACAATCTGCCGCCAGCACGACGCAGAACACGCAATCTGCGCCGATCGATACCGCATTGATCGCACCGGACAGTGTACGGACCAACCCGGTTACGCTTGCCATCAAGCTGGATGCCGGGTTCCCCGTCGATGGGCTGAAAAGCCTCTATCATCCCGTCAGGATCGACCGGCTGGATGGCGAAGCACGACAGATCACACTGCAAGGCGATGCGATTGCCGACCGCGACTTCGTGCTTGAATGGAGCGCTGCGGCAAGCAATACGCCAACGGTTGGTCTGTTTCGCGAACGGGTCGGCAAGGACGACTATGTGCTTGCTTATGTCACGCCGCCGGTTCTGGCGCCTGCGAAGAAGACCGGTCGCGAGATTGTCTTCGTGATCGACAATTCCGGTTCAATGGGCGGCACATCCATGGCGCAGGCGAAAGCCAGCCTCGATTATGCCCTGTCGCGACTGGAGCCGAACGACCATTTCAACATCATCCGTTTCGATGACACATTGACCAGGTTCTTCCCGGAAAGCGTTGCCGCAACCGGCGAGAACGTCGCCGCTGCGCGTAGTTTTGTCGGCAAGCTTGAAGCCGCTGGCGGCACGGAAATGCTGCCGCCGCTGCACGCCGCCCTTGATGACAACCATCAGAGCAAGGGTTTGCGCCAGATCGTTTTCCTGACCGATGGCGAAGTGAGCAACGAATTGGAGCTTCTCGATACCATCGCCGCCCGGCGCGGACGCTCGCGCATCTTTATGGTCGGCATTGGTTCAGCCCCGAACAGCTATTTGATGAACCGCGCCGCCGAGCTTGGTCGCGGCAGCTTCACCCATATCGGCTCGGCAGCGGAAGTCGATGAGCGCATGCGCGCCCTGTTCGACAAGCTGGAAAACCCTGCCGTGACGGATATCCGCGCCGCGTTCACCGAAAAGAATGTCAGCCTTACGCCGACCTTGCTGCCCGACCTTTATCGCGGCGAGCCGCTTGTCATCGCCGCCCGCATGGGCAAGGCGACCGGCGAACTGACCGTCAGCGGCATGGTGGGTGACCACCCCTGGACCGTCACGCTTTCACTCGATCAGGCAAGCCGCGCGGAAGGCATTTCGAAAATCTGGGCCAGCCGCAAGATTGACGATGCTGAAGTCGCTGCCAGGCTTGGCGAGATCAATCAGGATGCTGCCGACGCCCGTATCCTGCGGCTTGCGCTCGATCACCATCTGGTGACGCGCCTGACCAGTCTCGTCGCCGTGGATGTCACGCCGTCACGCGCCGCCAATATACCGCTGACCAAGGCCGATATTCC
>JAEXXS010000491.1 GCA_023451915.1 Pseudomonadota bacterium
TTCTCCATACGCATCAGAGCACCCGCTCGCCTTCACGCCAGACAGTGCGCACCACCGGAATTGCACTTCTGGTGCGTGCTCGTACCAGATCGGCACGCTTGCCGACAGCAATTTCACCACGATCATCCATGCGCATTGCATCGGCTGGGTTCTTGCTGACGAGGCGAATAGCATCAGGCAGCCCAATCGCGCGCTCGCCGGATGCAAGGCCGAAAGCCGACTGGATCAGGCTGAACGGGATATAATCCGACGACAGAATATCGAGGCTGCCATTATCCACCAGATCGCGGGCGGCGATATTGCCGGAATGCGACCCGCCGCGCACGATATTCGGCGCGCCCATCAGGATGGACAGACCTGCGCCCTTCGAAGCCGAAGCCGCTTCCAGTGTGGTCGGAAATTCTGCAATGCGGACGCCGTGATCAAGCGATTCATCCACATGGGCGCTTGTGGCGTCGTCATGGCTTGCCAAAACGATACCGCGCGCGCCCGACAGATCGGCAATCGCCCGGCGATGCTTTGCCGAATAGGCGTCGGAATCTGCCATGCGCTGTTCGCAATGCAAACGAAACTCGTCGTCGTTAAGTTTCAGCTTGCGCATGTAATAGGTGCGATAGGTTTCGATCTCCGCGAACTGACGCTGCCCCGGTGCATGATCCATCAGCGACGCCAGTTTCACCCGATCATCGTTTTCGAATAGCGCAAAACTTTCAAGGCAATCGGCTGCCGAAACTTCGCAGCGCAGATGCAGGAAATGGTCGGCGCGCAAGCGGTTTTCGCGCACGCCGCTTTCAATTGCGTCCGCGAGCAGACGCATATCCTTGCCGACGAAGTCGCGATCATAATCGGAACCGACCCGCATCGCGTCGAAGACAGTGGTGATGCCCGATGCGGCAACCTGCGCGTCGTGGGCCTGAACGGCGGCATCCACGTTCCAGCGCACCTTGGGGCGCGGCGCATAATGCGATTCCAGTTGGTCGGTATGGAGTTCGATCAGGCCGGGAATGACATAATCGCCATCCATATCCTCGCCGTCATTCACATTGCCCTGATCGATGGCGGCGATCTTGCCGTCACGGATCAGGATGGAGCCGGAAACGACCTCGTCGGCAAGCACAATACGCGCATTTTTGAGAACGATTTCATTCGCCATGAGAAAGCTCTTTCATGACCGCCTCAGTATGGGCGGCAGTTTCATATTTCGAGAGAAAAGTTTCGATATCGAGCGCGCGGAAATCATCGAGTGCGCTGCGCAGACGTTCATGGCTCCAGTCCCACCAGGCCAGCCTGTCGAGGCGATTGCCCGTTGCCGCGTCAAAGCGTTCGCGGATGAGACGCGCCGGTACACCGCCGACAATCGTGTAAGGTGCAACATCCTTGCTCACGACAGCGCCAGCACCGATCACTGCGCCATTGCCCACGGTGACGCCCGGCAGAATGGTCGAGCCGTGACCAAGCCAGGTGTCGTGGCCGATCTTTACCGCATTACCGCGACGCCAATCGAAGAACTCAGCCTCATTCTCCGCATCTGGCCAGTAATCGCCTGCGCGATAGGTGAAGTGATGCAAGGTCGGACGCCAGGTCGGATGATTGGTGGCGTTGATGCGCACATGGCTGGCGATGTTGGAGAATTTGCCGATCTCCGCACACCAGATTTCGCAATCAATGCCGAGATAGGAATAATCGTCCAGCACCGTTTCGGAAAGTCGGCTGCGCGCGCCGACTTCGGTGTAACGGCCAAGCTTGCTGCCGCTGACATCTGCCGTTTCGTGAACCAGCGGTTCGACCGAGAGCTTGGTCATGCCGCTGCCCTCGGCGAAAAGGCGGTCACGTCGATAATGCGGTCGGCCACTTCCTCACGCACATCCTCGTCGTGGAAAATGCCGAGCATCGCAACGCCTTCGGCCTTCTTGGCCTTGATCAGATCGACCACAACCGCACGGTTTTTTGCATCAAGCGAAGCCGTCGGTTCGTCCAGCAGCAATACTGGATGATCGGTGATGAAGCCGCGCGCGATGTTGACGCGCTGTTGCTCACCACCGGAAAAAGTTGCGGGCGGCAGTGCCCAGAGCCGTTCCGGGAGATTGAGCTTGGCCAGCAGTTCGCGGGCGCGGTCGAGCGCGATGTCGTGGTCGGTGCCGCGCGCAATCAAAGGTTCAGCCACGACATCAATCGCCGCCACACGTGGCAATGTACGCAGAAACTGGCTCACATAGCCAATCGTGTCACGACGAACGCCAAGCACTTCCCGTGGATCAGCCGTGGCCAGATTGACGGCACGTCCCGCATGGCGGATCAGGATCGAACCGCCATTCACCGCATAATTGCCGTAGACCATTTTCAGGATCGAGCTTTTGCCCGCACCCGATGGACCGCCCAGCACGGCGCATTCACCGGCCTTGAGTTCGAAATTCACGCCCTGCACAACCGGCAGTTCAATGCAGCCCTGTAAATGCATGGTGAAGGTTTTGGTTACGCCGGATACGACGAGTGGCGGCACGACTTGCGAAACGGATGTTTGCAACATAGACATTTTTCACCTCACGCATGAAGTTCCGCCATTTTGCGAAAAACACGCGATAAATATCTGTTTTAATTGATCTATACCTGTAAGATCGATGAAACGAGCAATTGCGTATAAGGCGCTTGCGGATCATCCAGCACGCGATCCGTCAGACCTTGCTCGACAATATGACCGTCTTTCATGACCATGATGCGGTGCGACAGAAGCCGCGCTACGGCCAGATCATGGGTCACGATGATCACCGAAAGCCCCAGATCGTTGACAAGCCCGCGCAACAGATCGAGCAGGCGCGCCTGCACCGAAACGTCGAGACCACCAGTCGGTTCGTCCATGAAAACCAGTCGTGGTGCAGTGACGAGATTGCGCGCAATCTGCAAACGCTGACGCATACCGCCGGAAAAAGCGCGCGGCTGGTCATCGATACGGTCAGCGGCGATTTCCACACGGCCAAGCCACTCCGTCGCAGTGGAGCGGATGTTGCCATAGTGGCGTTCCCCCACGGCCATCAGGCGTTCGCCGACATTGGCCCCAGCCGAAACCGTCATACGCAGTCCGTCAGCCGGGTTCTGGTGCACAAAACCCCAGTCCGTGCGCATCAGGAAGCGGCGCTCGGCTTCGCCGATCTTGTACAGATCGCGGAATTCGCCATCGCGCATCCGGTATTCAACGGTTCCGGACGTCGGTTCCAGACGGGTGGCAAGGCTGTTGAGCAGCGTCGTCTTGCCCGAGCCGGATTCTCCGACGATGGCCAGAACTTCACCGGGCCAAAGCTTGAAGGAGATATCCTCACAGCCACGGCGGCTGCCGTAGAATTTCGAAAGGCTGTTCACTCTCAGCAGAGGTTCGTCACTCATCTTACCGTTTCCTTGGCTGCGGCCTCGTTATTCGCGGCCAGATGACCGAACTGGCCCTTTGCCTGACGGTCTTCGCAATAATCGGTGTCGGAGCACACGAACATCGAGCCGCCGCGATCATCGAGCACAACTTCATCCAGATAGACGCCCCTTGCGCCACATAGCGCACAAGGTTCCTTGAATTTCTGCACTTCAAAGGGATGATCCTCGAAATCGAGGCTCACGACCTGCGTGTATGGCGGAACGGCGTAAATGCGCTTTTCGCGGCCTGCGCCGAACAGCTGCAAGGCAGGCGACATATGCATTTTCGGATTGTCGAATTTCGGCGTCGGCGATGGAGCCATCACATAGCGACCTTCGATCATCACCGGATAATCATAGGTTTTGGCGATCTGGCCGTGACGCGCAATATCCTCATAGAGCTTCACATGCATGAGGCCATATTCGGCGAGCGCATGCATCTTGCGCGTTTCCGTTTCGCGGGGCTCCAGAAAGCGCAGCGGTTCCGGGATCGGCACCTGATAGACGATCACCTGCCCTTCGGTCAGCGGATATTCCGGAATGCGGTGGCGGGTCTGGATGATCGTCGCCTCGCCGGTGCTGGTCGTCACAGCGACATTGGCGGTCTTCTGAAAAAACGCGCGGATCGAAACGGCATTGGTTGTGTCGTCTGCGCCCTGATCGATAACTTTCAGCACATCGTCCGGCCCAAGAATGGAAGCCGTGACCTGCACGCCGCCCGTGCCCCAGCCATAAGGCATCGGCATTTCGCGGCTGGCAAAAGGCACCTGATAGCCCGGCACCGCAATGGCCTTCAATATAGCGCGGCGGATCATTCGCTTGGTCTGTTCGT
>JAEXXS010000494.1 GCA_023451915.1 Pseudomonadota bacterium
TTTCAACAAGTCCCGCTGGTGTTCGCACCGCGATCTTCGCGCCGAAGGGATGCCGCAGGCCTTCAAGGCTTTCATCACGCCGAACGTCGATGCGGGCTGAAATCGCTTCGACTTCTTGATTGCCGAGTAAGGCATAGTCGTCCCAACCAAAACTCCCTTTGTGCAAGGCGATTGCGGCTGTGAACGGCATGGAGAACTGGCCATCCACGATACTGCGCGGGCGGCGTTTTTCAGCAAGTGGTGCGCCGGTGAGAACGATGCCATTTTTATGCAGGCTGATATCGACCGACAAAATGTCATCTGCTGTCCATCTGTTCTCGCGCCGCAAACGCAGCAGGCCATCAATGGCGGCATGGGTATATCGGCATGATGGATAGGGTTTGACGCCGATTTTCATCGTTTCATAAACGGTTCCAAGCTCCGCCACGGCACGCTCGGGGCGCGGATTATCGGTATAACCTGTCAGCAGGCCATGCTTGCCTTCAATGGCTTCGCCTGCACCGATGAAACCTTGTTTTGCAAGGGACGCGGCAATCAGCCCGTTCATCGCCGCAGCGCCGACCTGATACCGCTTATTCCAGCCGCCATTGACCAGAAACTGGAGCGAACCTGCAGCCTGGCTTGCTGCAACACCGAAGGCAGAAGCAAGACCGGCAGCATTGAGGCCAAATAGTTTTCCGGCGGCAGCCGCAGCGCCGAAAACACCTGCAGTCGCAGTAGGATGAAATCCGCGCGCATAATGCGCCGTCGGGTCGAGCGCATTGCCGAGGCGACAGCATACTTCGTAACCGGCAACGATCGCGGTTAAAAGGGCCTCACCAGAGGCGCCAGTCATTTCAGCGGCTGCAAAGGCTGCCGGTATAACCGGGGCGCTCGGATGCAGGGAACTGTCGGCATGGGTATCGTCGAAGTCGAGTGAATGGCCAAGTGCGCCATTGAGTAGGGCAGCAATCGCCGGGCTATATCCGCGTAGCGCTCCAAAGACGGTTGCTTCCCCCCGATTGTCGAGACCAAGCGTCGCAAGCATTTCCAGAATGCTTTGCGTCGACTCTGCTTCCTGTCCGGCCCGGATAATGCTGCCGATGAGATCAATTGCGAGGTGCTTTGCCCGTTCTGGCACTTCGGGCGGCAGTGTGGAATAGTCCAGATCAGCCACATAGTGAGACAGAGTATCGGTAATGGCAACCATGTTATCTATCCTTCGAAAAACGCTGATGTGCGTGCAGGATCTGCCGGGCGCGCAGCAGGACTGGCAAATCGACCATCGTTCCGTCTACCGCGCGCGCAGTGCCGTCATCGGTTTGTGACAGGATTTTTGACGCCCACGCGAGGGTGTCCGGCGTCGGGGCAAAGCCTTGCCTGCACGGCTCGATCTGCGCGGGGTGAATGAGCAGCTTGCCACCGAAACCAAGTTCGGCGGCATATCGTGCGTCGGCTTGTGTGGCTGCATCATCCTTGATCGATAGAGTGACGCCGTCGATGGGGGCTGGTTTGCCTGCAAACCTGGAGGCGAGAACAGTCTGACTTCGCGCGAAGAGGAGCGCCTCCCGACTATGCGCACAACCAAGATCGGCGGCAAGGTCAATGGAACCGAAAGCAAGCCGGTCGGCTTTTTCGGCAAGGGTCCGAGCGGCTGTAAGCCCTATAGCGGTTTCGATGAGAGCGATGATTAGAGTATGGGCTGGCAGCCTTTCGCGCAGACGCTCGATCTGTTCGCAACTTTCCGCTTTCGGTAGTACGACCCCGTCCGGGTGCAGCTGCGTTAAAGCCTCAACATCTGCATCATGCCAGGGCGTTCCCACTCCGTTTATCCGTATGAGAACACTGCCAGGAAGCGGTTCGCTTGCGAGAGCAGTTGTGAGCACCCTTCGCGCATCATTTTTGGTGACGGGCGAAACAGCGTCTTCGAGATCGATGACGATACTGTCCGCACCGGCAGCTGCAGCCTTTGAAAAGCGCTCGGGCCGATCTGCCGGAACGAAGAGAAAAAGCGCTTGATCAGCGAGTTCGAGTGGCATTGAGCCTCATTTCACCGTGAATATTCAGAATGCAAGACGTATGCGATGCTCTCCTATTCGCAGATCATCACGACGGACCGCGCCGTTTGCCAATATATTTTTGCTGGTGGACCCATAGGATATGCTTATGCAAGAGTTCCAATTGGAGATAACATTTTTATATGGATGCCCCATTTCAGTGTTATTTGAAGTGATGGCGGAAATCGGCCATGCTTTTTGCAAGCTAAGGATAATCAGTTTTATAGAGCGCTAAAAGCTGGCGGGAGCAATGAAATCAGATCTGGAAGGCGTGCTTGTCATATCCGTTGAGCAGGCGGTTGCCGCGCCCTACCTCTCGTGCAAGCTGGCGGACGCCGGTGCGCGGGTTATCAAGGTTGAACGTCCCGAAGGCGATTTTGCCCGCGAATACGATCATCTCGTTCATGGCGAAAGCGCCTATTTTGTCTGGCTTAACCGCGGTAAAGAATCGATCTGCCTTGATCTCAAACAGCCGGAAGACCGCGTAATCCTGATGAATATGATCAGTCAGGCCGATGTCTTTATCCAAAACCTCGCGCCGGGTGCGGTTGAACGTCTTGGTTTTGGCCCAGATATATTGCGCACGAAGTTTCCGGGGCTGATTACCTGTTCGATCTCCGGCTATGGCGACGAGGGCCCCCTTCGTGACTTAAAAGCTTATGACCTCCTGGTTCAGGCGGAAAGCGGGCTTGCCTCCATTACGGGAAATGAACATGGATCGGCGCGTGTGGGGGTTTCCGTGTGCGATATCGCGGCTGGAATGACCGCCACCCAGGCCGTGTTGACCGCGCTTTTTGCCCGACAGAAAACAGGAAAGGGACGGCACATTTCCGTATCGCTTTACCACGCGCTTTCGGACTGGATGAACGTTCCATATCTGCAATTTGCTTATGGCGGCAAAGCGCCTGCGCGCAATGGCCTCAGTCATCCCACCATCGCCCCCTATGGCGCCTATGATTGCGCAGATGGAAAATCTGTTCTGTTTGCAATCCAGAACGAGCGAGAATGGGCTGTGTTCTGCAATGAAGTGCTGGAGCAAAGCGAGCTGGTAGCTGATCCCCGTTTCGCGTCAAACAGCGAGCGGGTAAAAAATCGCGAAGCACTTAATGCTGTTATTGAACCGGTTTTCCGCTCCTTTCCGCGTGATGAAATGGCGGAAAGGCTGCGCTCGGCGCGGATCGCCTATGGGCGTGTGAGTACGTTGCAGGATGTCGCCGACCATCCGCAGAACCGCTATATGTCGGTTGATACGCCAAGCGGTCCGGTGCGTCTGCTGGCGCCCGGTGCTGTTGCTGACGGCGTCATTCCAGAATTGGGCGCAGTTCCAGCGCTGGGAGCCGACACCGAACGGCTGCGCCGCGAATTTGCAGCGAAACCTGTTTCCGCCTAGCATTTCCCGCAGCTATTCTTGACAGGTGGAGTTTCGTTCTCACTATAGCGGAAAGTGAAGGGGTTTCGTTTAGCGATAAAAAAATATTGGAGGTCGGGGTGGATATTCGTCAGCTCCGCTATTTCGTGGCTATCATCGAACAAGGGTCGTTTTCCAAAGCGGCTGCGACTTTGAATGTGGCCCAACCGGCTCTTAGTCTGCATGTGCGCAATATGGAGGCGGATCTGGGAACGCCGCTCTTGTTTCGCAGCCCGCAAGGCGTGATAGCCACCGAAGCGGGCGAGATTTTGCTGCGCAATGCGCGCACGATTCTCGATCAATTCGCGGTCGCGCAAGAAGAGATTCGCGGCCATGAAGCGGAGCCTTCCGGGGAGGTACGCTTAGGCTTGCCGGGTACAATCAGTCAGATACTGTCTGTTCCCCTGATTATCGTTGCGCGACAGCGTTATCCGAAAATTCGGCTTAGAATTGCCGAGGCGATGAGCGGCTTCATCACGGAATGGATACGCGAGCGGCGTGTCGATATTGCCGTACTCTATATTCCGGTCGAGGACCGGGTGCTGACATCCTATCCCGTGCTGACGGAAGAGTTATGCCTATTGGGACCAGCAACGCCGATGGAAGACGTGAAGACCCCAGCTTTTGGCGCAGTGACACTGAGGGATGTTGCCCGTTTGCCCTTGATCCTGCCAAGCTCAAGCCACGGATTGCGTGAGCTTCTTGAGCGGGCGGCTGCGGAAACAGGCCATACGCTGAATACGATCATCGACGTCGATTCCTACGGCAATATCAAAGAGTTGGTGGAAAGAGGCATCGGCTACTCGATCCTCCCGTTCAACGCTATTTCGCGCGAAACGCGTGAAGGTCGGTTACGATCCTGGCGGATCAGCAAGCCAGAGCTCAAGCGCGCTGTTCACCTTGTGCGCCCCGCAGACCGACCCATGACCAATGCAGTTGCCGCCATCGAGTCCCTATGCCGCGAAACGCTACTAAAGCTTGCCGAAACCGGCCAATGGAGCGGTGCAAAAGCGCTTCGAAATGAAGGTCAGCCATAGTAGTTTGCTATGGCTGTGAGCTGAATATTATCTTTGAAATATAAGCCTGCACGTCGCAACTTCCTCCCGTGGAACACTCTGGAGGGAGGATTGACGATGAACCAGCATGTTGGGAATGGGGTAGAAACAAAAGGTCGTTTGGCTGGCAAAGTCGCCATAGTGACTGGGGCGGCAGGCGGCTTTGGTGAAGGCATTGCGCATTTGTTCGCAGCCGAAGGAGCGACTGTCGCCGTCCTTGATATTCGTCCCGAGGCAGCCGAAAAAGTGGCTTCGGCTATTGGCGGCAAAGCCTTTTCGACGACCGCAGATGTCGGTTCGAAAGCCGACGTGGAACGCGCTATCGCTTTCGTCACTGAAAAAGCTGGCGCGCCGGATATCGTGGTCAATAATGCTGGCTGGACACATCGTAATCAGCCGATGCTGGATGTGGACGAAGATACATTCGACCGCGTTTACCGCATCAATGTCAAATCGATCTATCTGATGGCTCAGTCTGTGGTGCCGCTGATGCGCGCCAATGGCGGCGGAACCATTATCAATATCGGTTCTGTTGCCGGTATAAGACCACGTCCCGGCCTCACCTGGTATAATGGCACCAAGGGTGCGGTGAACATCCTTTCACAATCCATGGCCGTCGAGCTCGCGCCTGACAATATCCGTGTGAATTGCATTTGTCCGGTGCTGGGCGAAACAGGGCTCCTGGAAAGCTTCATGGGCATGCCGGATACGCCAGAAAACCGAACAAAATTCCTTGCAACCATCCCGATGGGACGGCTTTCCCGCCCTGCCGATATAGCCCATGCTGCACTTTATCTGGCCTCCGACGATGCCGCGTTTTTGACCGGGGTTTTGTTGCCGGTGGATGGCGGGCGAACGATTTAAGATGCCCATGAGGTCGGTTGTAAAAGTAATTTTGCTATAACATTCATGTATAGAGATTAACGCAATTTGATAATTTAATTAAAGCGACCGCCTGTTATAGTTTTGCTGATCCGCAAGCGCTTCGATGCTTCTTTGGCGCTTGCAGACGGCCATGTGGGAGGAAGCGACTGACCGGACGCGAAGACGTCGAAGGCAGTCGGACTTTGGCAGTCTGAAGGACTGATCAAAAGGGGAGGATGCCGGTCGTGAATACCCGGAAAATGTTCCGTTATCTCAATCAGGAAAAGATCGTCTTTCTATTGACGGTGCTGCTTTTCATCGTCTTTTCCTTGACGCTCAACAATTTTCTGGATCGCAACAACATTCTGTCCCTGATGCGGAGCGTTGCTGTTCTGGGTATCCTTGGACTTGGCATGTTGATTGTCGTGCTCGGACGCGGCATCGACCTGTCGCTGGTCGCGACAATGGCGATCTCCATCGCCTGGGCGATGCAGATGATCAACGCCGGAACGCCAGTTTACGCCGCACTGTCGCTTGGTTTGCTTTTTGCCTTGGGCGTAGCGCTCTGCACCGGGATCTTGGTTGCTTATGCCGAAATTCCCCCGCTTTTCGCAACGCTTGCCATGGCGACCGTGGTCTATGGCTTCGGACGCGCACATCTGATCGTGGGCACTGACGTCGTTTATATGCCGAAGACCATGGGATGGATCGTCAGCCTGGGGCAGGGGAAACTGTTCGGCGTGCCAATGCCAATCATTGTCGCAGCTGTCATGGCGCTGGTGGTCTATCTGTTCTTGCGGTTCACCAAATTCGGAACCTTCGTCTATGCGATAGGCGACAACCTCGCCGCAGCGCGCATCGGTGGTGTTGCGGTGCGTCCGATGCTGGTGTTGCAATATGTGCTTGCCGGAGGCATCGCCTTCATAGCCGGCATCATCACAGCCACTTCTGTTGAAGCGATGAATACCCGCATCGTCAACTCCAACATGATTTACGATGTTATTCTGGTTGTCGTGCTAGGTGGGGTTGGCCTGTCGGGTGGTAAAGGCAGTGTGCGCAACGTCATTGTCGGAACCCTTCTCATAGGCGTGCTGATGAACGGCATGACGATTATGGATATCCAATACACAGTTCAAAATGTGGTCAAAAGCCTGATCCTGCTGCTGGCGATTGTCGTCGACAGCATTGTCAATCCTCGTGACGAGCAAACCGGTCAGCAGGGGGATATCTGACCGTAGTTTTCGCCACGATTTAAATCTTTTTGGGAGGAGAGAGTTATGAGCAAATCGAGCTTGCTGAAATATGCGGCGATGGCTGCAACCGCGCTGGTGATCGGCACTGCATCCGTCAAAGCGGCGGATGACATGAATGACCCCTATCGCGACCCGGCCCTGAGTTCTCTTGCAGGCAAGAAAATCGCTTATCTGCCGATCTCGATCGGTTTCGATATGGCGCAGGCCTGGGGTGGCGTGGTCAAGACTGAAGCCGAGCGCTACGGCATGAGTTTCTCTTCACAAGATCCAAACTGGAACACGGATGCAATGGCGCAGGGCATGACCGCGCTGATTGCGGAGCATCCAGATGTTATTGTGACTCAGAACCCGGACATGCAGTCGCTGGCGCGCCTTCTCAAACAGGCCAATGCGGCTGGCATCGTTGTGGTGCAGCTGAATATGCAGGGCGCGGTGCAGACAGACGCTTTCGTAGGACCGGACTTTATCGCCATGGGCGAACAGGCCGCGAACATGATGCTAAAGAAATGTGGTGCCGATACCCAGACATCGCACAAGGTTGCTAT
This sequence comes from Pseudomonadota bacterium, assembly GCA_023451915.1. The sequence goes on from JAEXXS010000494.1 coordinate 7,162, forward strand.
CGTGCAGGGCGTTCTGACCGGCGGTGTCAGCTATTACCAGGTTCAGGGCATGATGAAGGTGTTCAACGAGCATCCTGAAATCAAGATTGTTTCCAGTCAGGCAGCCGACTGGGATGCTTCCAAGGCGCGCGCCATTACCGAAACGGCGCTGCAACAAAACCCCGATCTTTGTGGCGTCATCGATGTATGGGACGGGCAGGGCATTGGCACCGGCGCTGCAATCAAGCAGGCAGGCAAGCAGGGACAGGTATATTTTATTACGTCCGGTGGTGGAGCGCAGAGCATGTGTGATGCCCTTCTGGATGGAACTTATTCTGCGGCAATCAATTACGACTCGCCTGGTATGGGGCGCGACGCATGGACTGCAATCATGATTGCACTTCAAAACAAGCAGGGCGCTGGCGCGATCAAGACACAGATCTATGCTCCCTCCCGCGTTATGACGAAAGAAGATGTCAAGGAAGGCACCTGCTGGGATCCTCAGCAATACGCCAAGATATTGCGCTGAACGTGCAGCGGCATGGTCTGTCCGATGGATAGGCCATGCCAGTTATGCCCCAATCCTATCCGCGCGGCATGGGCTGCCTGATTTCCGTTCGATTTGAATTCTCGCATGAGGAGACGTGCCTTGGCGTCGGCGAACACATTGACGAAGCTGCGATATCGCTTCATCCCCGATCACGTCATCGGGGAAATTCTCTCCAAAAAGTGGATCGATAACGCTATCCCCTTTCTGGTGCTATTGGCGGTCATCGCGGTTTTCGGTGCACTGATCCCCAATTTTTTCAGCGCGGGCAATCTTTCCATTACCGCACGACAGCTTGGTGAATTCTCGCTGGTCTGCATCGCGATGATGGTGGTCATTGTGGTGGGCGGCATAGACCTTTCGGTCGGCTCAAATTTCGCGCTCGGCAATTTCATGACTCTAGCGCTGCTTAATCTGGCGGGCTGGTCAGTGTGGACCACGGTGCCGGCAGTCATTCTGATTTGCGGATCGGTCGGTCTTTTGAATGGTGTCCTGGTCGGCTATCTGAGATTACGAGCCTTCCTGACGACGCTTGTGACGCTCATTGTTGTGCGGGCTGTCGTTGACATGCTGCTGCTCAAATATGCTCAGGCCATGTCAATGAGCTTCTATCAGTCCGACATCTGGGACATGATGGGACTGGGCGGACCGTTCGGCATCCCGTTTTCTTTTTGCGTGCTGGTTGTCGTAGCACTGGTTGGCCATATTCTTCTCACCCGGTCACGCCCCGGATGGCGTCTGATGGCCATCGGTGGGTCGCGCCGTTCGGCGCATAATATCGGCCTCTCGGTACGCGGTACGGTCTGCGCGGCTTATACAATCTCCGGCATGCTGTGCGGTCTGGCGGGCGTGCTTTATGCGGCGCGACTGTCGGGAGCAGGCACGGATACCGGGATGGGGCTGGAGATTTCCGCCCTGACAGCAGCTGTTCTGGGCGGAAACAGCCTTGGCGGCGGGCGCGGTTCCATTGTCAAAGCGCTGATTGGCTCGATCATTGTGCTGGTTCTGACCAATGGCGTATTGCGCCTCGGTCTGAATTCCGGGTCAGGGCCGATGGTGCTTGGCCTGACGCTGATTTTCGCGGTCTTCGTGGATGTGCGCTGGCTCAAGAACCGCGATAAGCTTCTGAACAAGGTTTATGTCTCGCCAACTTATATCGAGTTGCCCGAGCCGGTATCGACAGGTGGGGACTCCAGCTCTGCATTCGCATTGAATGATCGGTTGAAAAATGTCGAAATCATCGGGTTGGCGGACGTGGAATCGCCCGAAGATGTCATTCTCGATGATGACGACTATCTCTATTGCGGCACACGCCATGGCGACATCGTTCGCTTTGCGCCGCCTGAATACAAAACCCACGAAGTCTACGCCCATATTGGCGGTTCTCCGCTTGGTATGGGCTGGGACAAAGACAAAAACCTGCTCGTCTGCGTGGGTGGCATGGGGCTTTACAAGATTGACCGTGACCGCAATGTCATCAAGGTTACGGACGAAACCAATCGTTCCAAATTTTCGGTTGTTGACGATTCACGACTGCGTCTGGCGGATGATCTTGATATCGCCCCGGACGGACGGATCTATTTCTCCGAAGCGACGGTCCGCTATGAAATGCATGACTGGCCGGTCGATGCACTGGAAAGCCGCGGCAACGGTCGCATCATCTGCCACGACCCGAAGACGGGTAAGACCCATACAGCTTTGCGCAATCTGATTTTCCCGAACGGTATATGCACCGCTCATGACGGCCAGTCGATCCTTTTTGCAGAAAGCTGGGCATGTCGCATCAATCGGTACTATGTCGACGGTCCGAAGGCGGGAACTGTGGAACGCGTTCTCGACCGGTTGCCGGGCTATCCCGATAACATCAACCGCGCCTCCGATGGTACTTATTGGGCAGCGATCATGGGCATGCGCTCGCCAGCACTCGACGTGGCGCTGCGTATGCCGGGTTTCCGTAAACGCATGGCGCGACGAATTGCACCGGACCAGTGGCTTTACCCGAACCTTAATATCGGCTGTGTCATTCGCTTCAACGATAAGGGCGAGGTTCTGGAATCCCTTTGGGATCAGGGCGCTGAAAACCATCCGATGATTACTTCAATGCGTGAGCACAAGGGCTATCTCTATCTTGGAGGTATCACCAACAATCGCATTGGTCGCATCAAGCTTGAAGGACGGGATGGTAGCTGGTCGGGTTATCAGAACTATTGGGGGAAAGCGTGATGGCCAA
>JAEXXS010000004.1 GCA_023451915.1 Pseudomonadota bacterium
CACGGACAGCCGATCTTTGCCGTCATTGCCCGTACGCGCGATCAGGCCCGCCGCGCCGCGCGTCTGGCCAAGGTCGAGTATGAGGAAATGCCGGGCCTGTTTTCCATTGCAGGCCTTGATGGCGCAAAAGACCGTCTCGTCTTCACGCCGCTGACGCTCAATCGCGGTGACGCCCGCAAGGCCATCGATGACGCGCCGCGCAAGGTGAAGGGCCGCATGATGGTTGGCGGTCAGGACCATTTCTATCTCGAAGGGCAGGCTTCGCTGGCTGTTCCCGGCGAGGACGAAGACGTCACCATCTATTGCTCCACACAGGGGCCGAGCGAAACGCAGCATTTGGTCGCCCATGCGCTGGGTGTGCCGAGCCATTCGGTCACGGTTGAAGTGCGCCGCATGGGCGGGGGCTTCGGCGGCAAGGAAACGCAGGCCAATCAATGGGCTGCCATTGCCGCCATCGCCGCCAAGAAGCACAAGCGCGCCGTGAAAATCCGCCTCGACCGCGATGAAGACATGACCGCCACCGGCAAGCGTCATGATTTCATGATTGATTACGAGGTCGGCTTCGACGACGAAGGCAATATTCTGGGCGTCGATTATATGTTCGCGCTCAATGCCGGTTTTTCCGCCGACCTTTCGGGGCCGGTCGGCGATCGTGCGCTGTTCCATTGCGACAATGCCTATTTCTTCCCGGCAGTACATGCGCAATCCGCGCCGCTTTATACCAACACCGTGTCCAACACGGCGTTTCGCGGTTTTGGCGGCCCGCAGGGCATGGTTGGTGCTGAACGCGTCATCGAGGAAGTGGCTTTTGCGGTCGGCAAAGACCCGCTCGATATCCGCAAGCTCAATTTTTACGATGCGATGGGCACGGAAGGCGCGACGCGCAATATCACGCCCTATCACCAGAAGGTGGAAGATTGCATCATCCAGCGCATCGTCGCCGAACTGGAAGAGAGCGCCGATTACGCCGCGCGTCGTGAGGCCATCCGCGCCTTCAACGCCAAAAGCCGCACGGTAAAGCGCGGCATGGCGCTGACGCCGGTGAAGTTCGGCATTTCCTTCACCAAGACCGAGTCCAATCAGGCTGGTGCGCTGGTGCATGTCTATAATGACGGCTCGGTGCATATGAACCATGGCGGCACGGAAATGGGGCAGGGGCTCCATATGAAAGTGGCGCAGGTCGTGGCGGAAGAATTCCAGATCGACATTGACCGGGTGAAAATCACCGCCACCACCACCGCCAAGGTGCCGAATACCGCGCCGACAGCGGCTTCGTCCGGTGCTGATCTCAACGGCATGGCGGCGCAGGACGCCGCCCGCCAGATCAAGAAGCGGCTGATCCGTTTTGCCGCCGAGCAGCATCAGGTGCCGGAAGATCAGGTTGTCTTCCTGCCCAATCGCATTCGCGTCGGCAATCAGGAAATCAGCTTCAACGAACTGGTGAGAGAGGCCTATATCGGGCGCGTGCAGCTTTCTGCTGCCGGGCATTACAAGACGCCGAAAATCCATTGGGATCGCGCCAAGGGTAAAGGCCATGCCTTCTACTATTACGCTTATGGCGCGGCCTGTTCGGAAGTCTCGGTCGATACGCTGACCGGCGAATATGTGGTGGAACGCACCGATATCCTCCACGATACCGGACGGTCGCTCAACCGTGTTATCGATATCGGCCAGATCGAAGGCGGCTTCGTGCAGGGCATGGGCTGGCTCACCACCGAGGAACTTGTCTGGGACGACAAGGGGCGGCTTCGCACCCATGCGCCATCCACCTACAAGATCCCGCTGGCATCCGACCGGCCCAAGATTTTCAACGTGGCGCTGACCGACTGGTCTGAAGCCTATGAACCGACCATCCATCGCTCCAAGGCGGTGGGTGAGCCGCCGCTGCCGCACGGCATGTCGGTGCTCTATGCACTGTCGGATGCGGTGGCGAGTGTTGCCGATCACAAGATCAGCCCGCGTCTCGATGCGCCAGCCACGCCTGAACGTGTGCTGATGGCTATCGAGCGGCTGCGCGCGCAAAAGGGTTAGCGCCATGAGCAGCGGCACGCTGGGGAGACGGGATGATATCCGGGCTTTCCTGAACCGTCGCCCCGACAGCGTGCTGGTGGAGGTGGCGGATGTGAAGGGCTCGGCCCCCCGCGATGCCGGGGCATGGATGCTCGTCGCCCGAGATATGATCTTTCGCACCATCGGTGGCGGCCAGCTCGAATATATGGCCATTGACCACGCCCGGAAAATACTCGCCGGCGGTCGCGATTCCCCGATGGGTGTGCCGTTGGGGCCGGAGATCGGCCAATGCTGCGGCGGGCGCGTGGCCCTGAATTTCAAGCGCGTCAATAGCAGTCTGGCGGATGAACTGGTGGGCAAGGTCGATGCGGAGATCGCCACCCGCCCGCATGTCTATGTCTTCGGCGCGGGTCATGTCGGCGACGCGCTGGCCTATGCGCTGTCGCTGACGCCGGTGCGGGTGGTGCTGGTGGATACGCGCGAAGAAGACCTGATGGCCGTCGACGCGCCGGGTGTCGAAACCTGCCTTGCGGCCATGCCAGAACAGGTGGTGCGGGCAGCACCGCCCGGCAGCGCGTTCATCATCCTGACGCATGATCACGCGCTTGATTTTCTGATCGCCGCCGAAGCGCTGCAACGCCGCGATGCGACCTATGTCGGCATGATCGGTTCGAAGACCAAGAAGGCGACTTTCAAAAATT
>JAEXXS010000006.1 GCA_023451915.1 Pseudomonadota bacterium
CAAAAGCCTAATGTCCAATTATGTGACAGGTTTTCGCCGGACGAATCTGGTGAAACCAAGAGGGAATGCGAAGGACGGACCCATTCCGGGCGTCTTTATCGCAGCCGACCCCGCGACTGTAGAGCGGAGAGGAATGGAGCCAAGCCGGGCAACCGGCAGCCACTGGAACTTAAAGTTCCGGGAAGGCGGTGACACTTCCGACGACCCGCGAGCCAGGAGACCTGCCTGTTGCAGAAGGGTATTATGCCCGCGCCCCATGGGAGGTTTTTCCCTGCTGCCTGCACGGAGGTTGTCATGGCTGCACGTATAAATAATTCTGTTTCTACCACTCTATCCCTGCCTTTGGCTGCACGCCTCGGTACGGCGGTGGTTTCCCTGCTGCTTGGCGCGTTTCTTATCTACGGCGTTGGTCTTGCGCATTCGGATGCGCTGCACGATTCAGCCCACGATACTCGCCATTCTTACGGTTTTCCCTGCCATTGATGCGTTAGCATCGACTTTGCGCGCCGCGCTTTTATGCCGGTTCGCATGGGGAAATGACCGTATGTCTGTTTTTCTAGGAAGCTGACATCGCAGAGCGTCGGATAGCGTTTGCTACCGGCGGGCTTTGCAGCTGGGGAATTGAAATGTTGATCCGTTATGTTTTGGCCACACTTGCTGCTGGCCTTCTGGCAGGGCTTCTGGTGACGCCTGCCATGTATCTCAAGACCGTGCCCCTGATCATTCAGGCGGAAGTTTATGAAGAGGCTGGCGGCGGCCATAATCATGATCTGGGCCAGGGACCGGCGGAAGTCGCGCCGCATGAACATGCCGCCGAGACGCCTGCCCATGACCACGCGGCAACTGCCGCCCCCGCTGAAGAAGAAGCCGGGGCAGAACTGCCTTTCGGTCGCCTTGGCAATACGATCCTTGCCAATCTTGTTGCGGGGGCCGGTTTTGCTCTGCTGCTTGGTGGTATCGCGCTGCTGCTCGGTCGTCCGATTACAGTGCAGAACGGCCTTTACTGGGGCATGGCCGGTTTCTTCGCGGTGGCGTTTATGCCTGCGCTCGGTCTGTCGCCGGAACTGCCAGCCATGCCTGCGGCTGATCTTGCAGAGCGTCAGCTCTGGTGGGTTTCGACCGTCGTTCTTAGCGGCATCGGTCTCTATCTGATCGTGCTGCGCGGCGAAATCTGGGCAAAACTGCTTGGCCTCGTCGCAATCATTGCGCCGCATGTCTATGGCGCGCCGCATCCCGAGGATATTGCGTCGCCAATTCCGTCGCTGCTCGCATCGCAATATGCGGTCGCTTCGCTGGCGACGAACCTGTTCATGTGGGCGGTGATCGGTCTGGCGCTTGGCTGGTTCATCCAGCATTACGCCGCATCCGAACTGGAAGGCTGAAAGCGTGGCTCTGCCCGGAAAAATAACCTTTGTTCTCGGCGGAGCCCGTTCGGGCAAATCATCCTATGCCGAAAAGCTGGTTGAGGCCTCCGGGCTTCAGCCGGTCTATCTGGCGACAGGCCGCGCCTTCGACGGAGAAATGGAAAGCCGTATCGCGGTGCATCGCGATCGGCGCGGCTCGCATTGGAAGACGGTGGAAGAGCCGCTCGATCTGAAGGGCGTGCTCATGGAGCAGGCGCAACCGTCCAGATTCGTGCTGGTTGACTGCCTGACCCTCTGGGTCACCAATCTGATGATGGCCGAGCGCGACATCGCTGCGGAAGGACGTGATCTGGTGGCCGCACTTTCTGAGCTGAGCGGGCAGGTGGTTTTCGTCTCCAATGAAGTGGGGCTCGGCATTGTGCCGGAAAACCGCATGGCGCGGGAATTTCGCGATCATGCAGGCTTTCTGCATCAGGCAATCGCTGCCGCGGCAGACGAAGTTTATTTCATGGCGGCAGGCTTGCCGCTCAAGATGAAGGGATAATTCCATGCAGGGCCAGAAGATACCGGCTACCGTGATCACCGGCTTTCTCGGATCGGGCAAGACCACGATGATCCGCAATCTGCTCGAAAACGCCAATGGTAAGCGCATTGCGCTGATCATCAATGAATTTGGTGATCTTGGTGTCGATGGCGGCATTCTGAAAGGTTGCGGCATCGAAACCTGCCGCGAGGAAGATGTGATCGAACTCAACAATGGCTGCATTTGCTGTACGGTTGCGGATGATTTCATTCCGACCATGACCAAGCTGCTCGACCGCGCAGATCGCCCGGATCATATCGTGATCGAGACCTCCGGCCTCGCATTGCCGCAGCCGCTGGTCGCCGCATTCAACTGGCCGGAAATCAAGACGCAGGTGACGGTTGATGGCGTGGTGACGGTGATCGATGCCGCCGCTGTAGCCGAAGGCCGCTTTGCAGACGACCATGACAAGGTGGATGCGCAGCGCGCAGCCGATGAATCGCTAGATCATGAAAGCCCGCTTGAAGAACTGTTTGAAGATCAGATTCACGCTGCCGACCTGATCGTGCTCAACAAGGCTGATCTGATCGATGCCTCAAGCCTCGAGAGCGTGAAGGCCGATGTTGCGGAGCGCTCGTCGCGCCGGGTCAACATGGTGCCTGCAAGCTTTGGCAAGCTTGGCGCTGATGTGCTGCTCGGTCTTGGCGTTGGTACGGAAGACGATATCGCCAACCGCAAGTCGCATCATGAAATCCATCATGCTGATGGTCATGAGCATGACCACGATGAATTCGAAAGCTTTGTGGTTGAGGCCGGTTCCGTGTCGGACCCGAAGGCCTTTGCCGAAAAGCTGAAGACCATCATCGCCGACCATGATGTTCTGCGCCTCAAGGGCTTTGTCGATGTTCCGGGCAAGCTGATGCGTCTGGTGGTGCAGGCTGTCGGCCCGCGTATCGAGCATTATTTCGACCGCCCATGGGGCAAGGAAGAAGCGCGCTCCACGCGTCTCGTTGTCATCGGCCTGCATGAGATCGATGAAGATGCAATCACCAAGGCCGTGAAAGACGCAGTTTTGTAATGCATCTTCTGCTTGCCCAGAAAGGAACGATCAGCGACGGCAATGAGGCCGTCGATCTCGGCCAGACGCCGGGCGATATTCTGTTCCTTTCCGC
>JAEXXS010000092.1 GCA_023451915.1 Pseudomonadota bacterium
CAAAGAATGATTCGCGAAAGGGTGTTTCACGGCTTCTTACGGGGCTGCCACATTTTGTACCTAATTTGTACTGCACAAGCTGCATCACTATAATAAGATCGATGTGCAAATCAGGCGCTCGATGATCGAACCGCCCTCCAGCCGGTCGCGCCGGGTGGAATGCCAGAGGCCTGAGGGGAATGCCCAAAGGGCCATGTCATGGCAAAACATGAAGGAGAAAGGTCCGCATGAAGGAAGCCTCGGCAACGCAGACAATTGCGCTGGTCGACGATGACCGTAACATTCTGACCTCCGTTTCCATTGCGCTGGAGTCGGAAGGCTATCGGGTTGAAACCTATACCGATGGCGCTTCCGCACTGGATGGGCTGATGGCGCGTCCGCCAAATCTTGCGATCTTCGATATCAAGATGCCGCGTATGGACGGTATGGAGCTTCTGCGCCGCCTGCGCCAGAAATCCGATCTGCCGGTGATCTTCCTGACCTCGAAGGACGACGAGATTGACGAGCTGTTTGGTCTCAAGATGGGCGCGGACGATTTCATCACCAAGCCGTTTTCGCAGCGTTTGCTGGTGGAGCGCGTGAAGGCTGTTCTGCGCCGCGTCGCCGCCCGCGACGGGACGGCCAAGCCTGCGGGTCAGCCCTCCAAGTCGCTGGAACGCGGTCAGCTGGTCATGGATCAGGAACGCCATACCTGCACCTGGAAGGGCGAACCCGTCACGCTGACGGTCACCGAATTCCTCATCCTGCATTCGCTGGCGCAGCGCCCCGGCGTTGTGAAAAGCCGTGACGCCTTGATGGATGCGGCCTATGATGAGCAGGTCTATGTGGACGATCGCACCATCGACAGCCACATCAAGCGCCTTCGCAAGAAGTTCAAGGTGGTTGACGACGACTTCGAGATGATCGAAACGCTCTATGGCGTCGGCTATCGCTTCCGCGAGGCTTGATAGGTCAAGGCTACCAATGCCGGGTATCGCCCGGCATTGATTTGGAATATTTGACGCACATCTGATCCGAAAACCGTTTCACAGTTTTCGGGATGTGCTTAACGAGTAACAGAAGCGAGATGGTCGCAGAGACCCGGAATGAAAGCCAGAAGGCCGGTTTGCAGGCAAGTTTGCAAGCGAACCTGCGCGAGCGCAGGGCACGGCGGCAGCGCTCGGTGTTCTGGCGTCGTCTGTTTGCGCCCTTTCGCAAGTTTCTTGGCCAGTATCTCTTCTCAAGCCTGACGCGACGCATCCTGTTCCTCAATCTTGCGGCGCTTGGCGTGCTGGTTTCCGGCATTCTCTATATGAACCAGTTCCGCGAAGGGCTGATCGACGCGAAGGTGGAAAGCCTTCTCACCCAGGGCAAGATCATCGCGGCGGCGATTTCCGCCTCGGCAACGGTCGATACCAACTCGCTGATGGTCGACCCGGAAAAGCTTCTGGAACTGCAAGCGGGGCAAAGCCTCACCCCCTCGCCCGATTCTCCCGACAATTGGGAATTCCCGATCAATCCTGAAAAGGTTTCGCCCCTGTTGCGCCGGCTGATTTCGCCGACGAGCACGCGGGCGCGCATCTATGACCGCTATGCCAACATGCTTCTGGATTCTCGTGCGCTCTATTCGTCGAGTTTCCCGTCATCCAGTCCGGTGTTGAGCTATCCCCTGCCGCCGATCGATGGTGAGACCCCGGGCCTCTGGGAGCGTTTCAGCCAATGGTTTACCGGTTTTTTCTTTGGCGGCGGCCTGCCCATTTATCAGGAACAGCCGGGTGGTAACGGTCTTGCCTTCCCCGAGATCGTCAAGGCGCTGGCCGGTTCTCCGCAAACGGCGCAGCGGCGAAACGAGAAGGGCGAATTGGTGGTTTCGGTCGCGGTTCCCGTGCAGCGGTCGCGCGCCATTCTGGGCGTTCTGCTGCTCTCGACAGAGGGCGACGACATCGACAAGATCGTTCAGGGCGAGCGCATGGCGGTCTTCCGCGTGTTCGGCGTCGTCGCGCTGGTCATGGTGATCCTGTCGCTCTTTCTCGCCTCCACCATTGCAAGCCCATTGCGCAAATTGTCAGCTGCAGCGGATCGTGTCCGCCATGGCGTCAAGAGCCGTGTTGAAATTCCCGATTTCTCGGAACGTCAGGACGAAGTGGGTCACCTTTCCACCTCCATCCGCGAGATGACCGACGCGCTCTATACGCGCATCGAAGCCATTGAGAGCTTTGCCGCCGATGTGAGCCACGAACTGAAGAACCCCCTCACCTCGCTGCGCAGCGCGGTTGAAACCTTGCCGCTCGCCAAGTCGGAGGAATCGCGCAAGCGCCTTCTCGATATCATCCAGCATGATGTGCGCCGTCTGGATCGCCTGATTACCGATATTTCGGACGCTTCGCGCCTCGACGCGGAACTGGCGCGCGAACATATCGACCGCGTGGATATGAAGACGCTGCTCACCAATCTTGTCACAGCCGCGCGCGAAGTGCGCCGCAACAAGGTCGGCACCGAGATTGTCTTCAATACCGGCAAGCTGCCCGCTGGTAAAAAAGCGTTCCATGTTGCAGGACATGACCTGCGGCTCGGTCAGGTGGTGAGCAATCTCATTGAAAATGCGCGCTCCTTCGTGCCCGATGATACGGGTCGCATCGTGGTGACCTTGCAGGGCGAAGGCAGCCGTCTGCGCGTTCTCGTCGAGGATAATGGACCGGGCATTCCGATTGAGAATATCGAGCGAATTTTCGAGCGTTTCTATACGGATCGCCCGGCATCGGAGGCTTTCGGCCAGAATTCCGGCCTCGGCCTCTCGATCAGCCGTCAGATCATCGAAGCCCATGGCGGTACGCTGACAGCAGAAAACATTGTTGATCCGACAAAGCCCGATCAATTCAAGGGCGCCCGTTTCATCGTTGATCTTCCGGCCAGCACATGACCCCGGAAGAAGCCAGGAGCGGCCTCCACGCCACCACCGTGCAATTGCGGGGACGCGGCGTGATGATCATGGGGCGTTCGGGCGCGGGCAAGACTGAACTGGCGCTGACGCTGGTGGAGCGGGCTTCACTTCGCGGCGAACAGGCGGCCCTTGTCAGTGACGATCGCACGATGCTGCGCGCCGAAGATAAGCGCCTGATCGCCAGCGCGCCAGATGCCCTTGCGGGTGGTGTGGAGATTCGCGGCGCTGGCCTGTTCCGGGTGCCTTTCGTCACCAGTGTCCCGCTTGATCTGGTGATCCTGCTTGTGGCGCGCGACGAAGCGGAGCGTTATCCGGGTGGTGGAAACTGGCGCTTTGAAGGGATCGAACTGCCGCGTCTGCTTTTGCCGTCGCTCGCGTCGAATGGCGATTCCAACGCGCTATCGCGGGCGATTGAGGCGACTT
>JAEXXS010000126.1 GCA_023451915.1 Pseudomonadota bacterium
GATCTGATGACGGCGACCTCCAGAAATGCGCTCGCGAAAGCCGGAATCGAACCGGCACGCATTGACCGCTTCATACCGCATCAGGCCAATGCGCGCATGTTCGATGCGGTCGCCCATAATCTGGGAATCGATCCGGCGAAAACGGTGCGGACGATCGCAACCTATGGCAATTCCTCCGCCGCCACAGTTCCGCTATCGCTATCGATTGCCAATGAAAGCCGCGCTTTTGTCGAAGGCGAAACGTTTCTGCTCACCGCGGCAGGTGCCGGAATGATGGGCGGCGCGGCAGTCTATCGGGTTTGATTGCGCACCGCGTCGTCGCCCACGCATCGTGTCGAAAGGCATTAAATTATTAGCCATCAACATATTTGACTTTACAGTAAAGTGAAAATATCTTCTGTGATATCAGTCTCTTGACGAACGCATGGGGCGTGGGAGGGTCTGAGAATCATGGATAGAAAATTGAATGTGAGCACCGAAACGGTTCTCAACGCCACGCGAAAAATGCTTTCCCAGCACGGTTCGGCTGTCAGCCTGGAACTGGTGGCCGCAGAAGCGGGTCTCACGCGTCAGACACTCTATAACCGGTTTGGCAGCAAGCAAACCCTTCTCCGCGCTGCTTTCGACGATCTGCGCCAACAGATTCATACGCGGCTCGACAATGCACCATGGGACGCTGAACCCGAAGTTCTGCTCCCGGTGATTGCCCGTATCGTGGCGGATAGTTTTCTGGATCTGGCAATGGCTAAATTGCTGCGCGCCATGATTCAGGCCGTTGAAGAAATTCCAGAAATCAGCGACAGCCTAAAGTCGGACCAGACCGGCCAGGTGCTGAACAAAATGATCGAATATTTGCAGGAAAAAACCAAAGCCGGTGAATTTCATGTCACCAACCCGGAAACACAAGCCATGCTTTTTCTGGGTAGCATAAACGGCTTTTTATTCCCACGCTTGCTGCTCGGGATCGTCCCTCCCGATGAAAGGGTCAATCAGAAACTGATCGATGCATCCATCGAAAGTTTTCTCCGTATCTGGCGCAGCCCGAAATAATATTCTTTCAACCTGCCTGCTTCGCGCTTGTTTCCTTCAAAAAGCGACCCTACGATACCGCCATTCACCGGCCTACTGCGCCCTCCCCGACAGATCAGCAGCAGTCAACAGCGTATCACGCTTGCCGGTGCCATGGGTTACTGTCGCAAGACAAACGAATGAAGGACTTGAGAAAATGACCAGCAAGCAGGCCTCGAAGGCAATGTGGACCTATTACAAGGGCGAATGGCGCGAAGGCGATGTACGCATTCTGGGCGCGGCCTCGCATGCAACCTGGCTCGGTTCTGCTGTATTCGACGGCGCTCGCCTGTTCGAAGGTGTTACGCCGGATCTCGACCTGCATTCCGCACGCGCCAATGATTCCGCGCGCGCGCTTGGTCTTGCGCCAACGCTTTCGGCCAATGACATTGAAGCGCTGGCGCTGGAAGGCCTGAAGAAATTCGCCCCCGGCACCGATGTCTATATTCGCCCCATGTACTGGGCAGAAGAAGGCGACAGCAGCACGGTTGCGCCGCTCGCCTCCTCGACCGATTTCGCCTTGTGCCTCGAAGCCATTCCGATGGTCGAACCGAAGGGCTTCACAATCACCACGACCTCGTTCCGTCGTCCCTATCTGGAGGTCATGCCGGTCAACGCCAAGGCGGCCTGCCTTTATCCGAACAATGGCCGCATGCTGCTCGAAGCCAAGGCCAAGGGTTTTCACAATGCAATCGTGACCGATGTGCTGGGCAATGTCGCAGAAACGGCAACCTCCAACGTCTTCATGGTTCGCGGCGGCGAAGTCTTCACGCCGGTTCCAAACGGCACTTTCCTCAACGGCATCACGCGCCAGCGCGTCATCAAGCTGTTGCGCGCCGCAGGCGTGACCGTGCATGAAACCACGCTGAAGATCGAAGATTTCCGTCAGGCCGACGAGATTTTCTCGACCGGTAATATGAGCAAGGTTGTGCCGATCATCGGCTTTGACGACCGCAAGTTTGAATATGGAGCCGTCACCAAACGCGCCCGCAGCCTCTATTGGGAATGGGCGCACGCCTGATTTCCTGCAACAGATTCCAATCTCCTGACGTTCCGGGCGATCCCGCCCGGAGCCTATCCCTGACAGCGGCGACCGCATGATCGAACATACCCCCCTCTATCTGGCAGTCGCTATCACGGCGGCGTTTCTGGTCGGCATGTCGAAAGGCGGCCTGCCATCGGTCGGCACGCTTGCCGTTCCGCTGATGGCGCTCGTCATATCGCCCGTCACCGCCGCCGCCTTGCTGCTGCCGATCTATGTCATCAGCGACGTGTTCGGGCTTTACCTCTACCGGCACCACTATTCAGCGCGCAATCTCGTCATTCTCACGCCAGCGGCCATCGTCGGCGTGGGCGTCGGCTGGCTGTTCAGCTCGCACCTCTCCGCCACTTTCATCGGCATGCTGGTGGGGTGGGTCGGTATCCTGTTCTGCCTCAATGCCTGGATCGGCGCACGCTATCGCCGAAAAGCCCGCAACGCCGATGTTCCGGGCGGCATTTTCTGGGGCATTCTCACCGGCCTCACAAGTTTCGTATCGCATTCCGGCGCGCCGCCGTTTCAGATGTATGTCCTGCCGCAGCATCTGGAAAAACTGGTCTTCGCGGGCACTTCGACGATCCTCTTCGCCATCGTCAATGCCGTGAAGCTGGTGCCGTACTGGCAGTTGCAGCAATTTTCCAATCTCGACCTGTCGATGGGTCTCTGGCTGATCCCTTCGGCAGTGATCGGCACTTTTGCAGGTGCAAAGCTGACGCGGCTTCTGCCGGACGGTCCGTTCTTCCTGCTCGTGCAGCTCACATTGTTCGGGCTTTCCATCAAGCTGATAGCCGATTGGGTCATGCCGTATTTCTTTGGTTGAGACGCCTTCGCAGTTCTTGCCAGATGCCTCCGCTTCCGCCACCATGCGCGCAATCATAAGGGGAGGATGCGCGCGTGGCAGACGCAGATGCGATCATCATCGGCGCGGGGCTGGCAGGCTTGGCCGCAGCGAACGAACTGACCAGCGCGGGCAAAACCGTCATCCTTCTGGAACAGGAGGGCGAGAACTCCATCGGCGGTCAGGCGTTCTGGTCGCTGGGCGGCCTGTTCATGATTGACACGCCGGAACAACGCCGTCTCGGCATCAAGGACAGCTTCGACCTCGCTGCGCAAGACTGGTTCGGCTCGGCGCAGTTTGACCGGCCAGAAGATCTCTGGCCGCGCAAATGGGCCGAAGCCTATCTGCAATTTGCAACCGGGGAGATGCGCCCATGGCTGCGCAGCCTTGGCATGCGCTGGTTTCCCGTCGTCGGTTGGGCCGAACGCGGTGGCGCGCTCGCCCACGGGCATGGCAATTCGGTGCCGCGTTTTCACGTCACATGGGGAACCGGGCCGGGTGTGGTAGCCCCGTTTGAACAGCGGCTGCGGGCCGCAATGGCAAAAGGCCTTTTGACGCTAAAATGCCGTCACCGCGTCAATGAGATCACCACCGAAAACGGACGCGTCACCGGCGTTTTTGGTGAAATCCTGGCTCCTTCAACCGTCGAGCGGGGGCAGCCGTCGTCGCGAGAGGTAATTGGCGAATTCGCATTTGGCGCTGACAGCGTTATCGTAACCTCCGGCGGCATTGGCGGCGATCCGGAACGCGTGCGTCGGGCATGGCCGCGCGAAAGGCTTGGCAATCCGCCGAAGGAAATGGTGCTGGGCGTTCCAGCCCATGTAGACGGACGCGGCATCGATTTGGCGGTTCATGCAGGCGGGCATGTCATCAATGCTGACCGCATGTGGCATTACACCGAAGGTCTGCGCAACTGGAACCCGATCTGGCCCAATCATGGCATCCGCATCCTGCCGGGCCCCTCGTCCATGTGGTTTGACGCACGCGGCAACCGGCTGCCAGCGCCCTATCTGCCCGGCTTCGATACGCTTGGCACACTCAAGCATATTCTTTCAACCGGCTACGATTATTCCTGGTTCATTCTGACCGAAAAGATCATTCGCAAGGAGTTTTCGCTTTCGGGTTCCGAACAGAACCCGGACCTGACTGGGAAAAATTGGAAACTGCTTTTGAAAAGTCGGCTCGGCAAAGCCCCGCCGCCGCCCGTCAAAGCTTTTATCGACAACGGCGCGGATTTCATAACCGCCAAGACGATTGAAGAACTGGTCGCAGGCATGAACAATTTGAGCGGCGAAAAACTGCTCGATATGCGAAGCATTCGCGACCAGATCGAAGCGCGGGATCGGGAAGTGGTCAACCGCTACACAAAGGATGCGCAGATCATGGCGATCCACAACGCCCGCGCCTATATTGGTGACCGGCTGACGCGCGCTGTACCGCTGCATGCGCTGCTCGATCCGTCCAATGGCCCGCTGATCGCAGTCAAGCTGCACATTCTGACCCGCAAGACGCTGGGTGGTCTTCACACCAATCTCCAGTCGGCAGTTCTGGGCGAGGACGGCGAGCCGGTTCCCGGCCTTTATGCGGCGGGCGAAGCTGCCGGTTTTGGCGGCGGCGGCTATCACGGTTATAATGCGCTGGAAGGCACGTTTTTGGGCGGCTGTATATTCTCAGGCCGGGCGGCAGGGCGGGCTGTCGCTTCAATCTGAATTGCCAGATAACGTCTGAAAAACCAGCAACCAACTGATTTCATAAATTTTTCACCCGAATTTCTGCCAGCAAACCGGTGGCGCGCTGTCCCGTTTTTATATGAGATTTTTATATCCCGGCTGGTTTCCCTGTCTCGAAACCCTATGCCGTAAGGTCACATAATCCCTGCATGGCAAAAGCCATCACAACAGGGAGCCCCGCAAGGGGACGAAACTATGGACATCGCCGTCCTGGC
>JAEXXS010000148.1 GCA_023451915.1 Pseudomonadota bacterium
AAAATCTTGAATGCCGCGCGACCGGCACGTTCCGGCGCGATGTGTCCGAGCATACCCAGACCGAATCGCGTAACCTGAAGAGATAACGTCGCCATAACGGGGCCTCAATCATGTTCAATCCTGAACAAATAATTGTACAAGAATGAACAAAATGCAAGACAAGAATCAAAAACTGCCGTGGGATAATCCGCGCTTCAAAAACTGGATCGCTGTTGCAAGAGCAGGCAAGGCGGTTGAACGCGCGCTGACGCAGGGGTTAGCGTCTTTCGATCTCAAGATCGCTGACCTTGATGTGCTGATGAATATTTATCGCCATCCAGGCGAATCGCAGCACGATCTCGCCCGCAGAATTCTGGTTGGGCGGTCCAACATTACGATGTTGCTGCCGAAACTGGAGAATCGCGGATTGCTGATGCGCACCGGTGATCCGGCAGATAAACGCATCATCCGCTTGACCCTCACGCCCGATGGCGAAAAGCTGCTCGGTGAAGCGCTGGCGGTCTATAGCGAGTTGATCGACCGGGTCATGGCGCACTCGACGGCATCGCAATGCAACGCGATGGGCGACATGATGCGGCGCATCGCGGATATGCTGGAGAAAGAATGAGGCCCGATCAGCGGGGGTCGCGCTTCAGCCCTTTTTCGGCCAGTTCATCGAGATAGGTCTGCCAAAGCGTCTCTTTTTCAGTGCCGAGCTTATGCAGGTAGGTCCAGGAAAACAGGCCGGTGTCGTGCATGTCGTCAAAGGTGATGCGTACCGCGTAATTGCCGACCGGCTCGACCTTGATGATTTCCACATTGCGCTTGCCCCCGACCGTGATGCGCTGTTCGGGAGAATGGCCCTGAACTTCTGCCGACGGCGAAAGTACGCGCAACAGCTCGGCGGTCAGCTCAAATCGCTCGCCACTGTCGAAAGCCACCGTCAGCAATTTGCGGTCGCTGGAAACGCGCAATTCGGTCGGCCAAACGTCGCTCATTGCTGTTCTCCATATCAAAGCTGGCGTCGTAATCGTCGAAGCATGCTTGTGATAGGCTGCATGTCCAAAGACCGCAAGTGCATTGAAACTGCTTCAGCCGCGCGAAACTGGACAATGCGCGGCGGAAGTCTTATCTCATAACAGTGGGTGGATACTGCGTCGCACCTCAAGGAAACAATGGCTTCACAGATGAAAACCTTGCAGGCACAGCCCCTTGTTTCTCCAACCGGACCGATGATCGATCCTTTCGGGCGGATGGTCAGCTATCTGCGTGTTTCGGTGACGGATCGTTGTGATTTCCGCTGCACCTATTGCATGGCGGAGCACATGACCTTTCTTCCCAAGAAGGACCTGCTGACGCTGGAAGAGCTGGAACGGCTTTGCACCGTGTTCATCGACAAGGGCGTGCGCAAGCTGCGCCTCACCGGCGGTGAACCGCTGGTGCGCAAGAACATCATGCATCTGATCCGTGGGCTTTCGCGCCATCTCGCATCCGGTGCATTGGAAGAGCTGACGCTGACCACCAACGGCTCGCAGCTTTCGCGCTTTGCCGACGAACTGGGCGATTGCGGCATAAAGCGCATCAATGTCTCGCTGGATACGCTGGACCCGGAAAAGTTTCACGAGATTACCCGCTGGGGCGATCTTGCGCGCGTCCTTGAGGGTATAAATGCCGCGCAAAAGGCAGGCATCCGTGTGAAGATCAACGCCGTTGCCTTGAAAGATTTCAACGAATTCGAAATCCCCGAGCTTATCCGTTGGGCCCATGGCCGCGACATGGATATGACGCTGATCGAAACCATGCCGATGGGCGAAATAGAATTCGACCGCACCGATCAATATTTGCCGCTGTCGCAGGTGCGTCGCGACCTTTCGACTCAGTTCACGATGACAGATATTCCTTACCGGACGGGCGGCCCTGCCCGTTATGTAACGATTGAGGAAACGGGCGGACGTCTCGGTTTCATCACCCCTTTGACGCATAATTTCTGCGAAAGCTGCAACCGCGTCCGCCTGACCTGTACCGGCATGCTCTATATGTGCCTCGGCCAGAATGACGATGCCGATCTGCGCAAGGCGCTGCGGGAAAATGACAGCGATGATTTCCTGAGCCAGGCTATCGATGAGGCGATTTCGCGCAAACCCAAGGGCCATGATTTCATCATCGATCGCGATCATAACCGGCCAGCGGTGGCGCGGCATATGAGCCTGACCGGCGGATAAAGCTCCTTTATACTTTTGAGCCACAATACTCACAATAATTGTCGCGAAATAAACTTTAACACGGTATGGGAATCTAAATTGGATTCTATATCGTGCTGCAGTCAGAAAATTTTCGCGCAAGTATTTATATGCTTCTCGCCATGGGTGTTTTCACCATCGGGGACAGCATTACCAAATTCCTTCTCACGGAAATGAACAGCGGCCAATATATGCTGATCCGCGGCGTTTTTGCGACCGCGATGGTCGGCTTTCTGGCCTGGCGACATGGCGCGTTGCGCAATCTTTCCCTTGAGTCGATGACGGTCCTGCGCGTGCTGGGCGAAGTCGTCGCGACAATCACTTACATCGTCTCGCTGGGAAATCTCTCGCAAGCCTTCTGTTCTGCGGTATTTCAGGCGACACCTTTGGTCGTTACACTGGGCGCTGCAATCTTCCTCAAGGAAAAGGTCGGCTGGCGGCGCTGGGTCTCCATTCTGGCGGGTTTTGTCGGTGTGCTGATTATCATCCGCCCCGGTTCCGCTGGTGCGGCAAGTTTCGGTGCGGTCGCCATTTTGCTGGCAAGCGTCGGCTTCGCGGCCCTGCGGGATATCGCGACGCGCCGCGTGCCCGCTCATGTGCCGACATTCTATCTTTCCACGCTGACTGCCGGTGCGATTGCGGTTACCGGAGGTGTGTTGACGCTGCCGATGGGCGGTTGGCAGCCTGTCGGGCTCCTTTCCGTCGCAGCCTTGCTCAGCGCAGCCGTGCTTCTGCTGATCGGATATCACTTCATCATCCTCGCCATGCGCGAGGGTGAAGTGTCCTTCGTGTCCCCGTTCCGCTATTCCAGCCTGCTCTGGGCGATTGGGCTCAGCATCGCAGTCTTTGGCGAAGCGCCGGATATATATACTATCATTGGTTCGGTTCTCGTGGTCGGAAGCGGCATTTACATGGTCTATCGCGAACACGCGCTCAAGAAGCGTGAGAAGAACAAAAGCACGCTCGCCTCTATTCCAACCGGACTTGGACCGAAGTGATGGGCACCAAGCACGATGTGGCCGGTGCGATCATCGCGGGCGGATTATCGAGCCGCATGCGCGAAGGCGGAATAGAAGGCGACAAATTCCTGCAGGCTTTGGGTTCACGCAACATCATCGCCGAGGTTGCTGCACGGCTGA
>JAEXXS010000422.1 GCA_023451915.1 Pseudomonadota bacterium
GCTGCGCGCAAAAATGCCGCACAGGAACATATTCGCCTTCCTTGCGGTGTGCGTTAAGGTGTGATTTGAACGCCGACGGGGGATGCGGCCGTCATTTGCGTCCGGCGTCCAGCCTGAAAGGGCGAAAAGGGAGAGAGTTCTGGTGGATAAGATTGTTGCCACAACGAAGGGCGCCGTCGGTGGTGCTCTTGCAGTGCTGTGGATGACCGGTGCCGCTTTGGCGGATCAGCCGCGTCCATGGGAATGGAGATTTCAGGACGCTGCGACGGGTATTGCCGAGCAGATTCATTGGTTTGAGCGCTATACGCTCTGGTTCATTATTCCGGTTACGTTGCTGGTTCTGGCGTTGCTGGTTATCGTTGTGGTTCGCTTCCGGGCGAGCGCCAATCCGGAGCCGTCGAAGACCAGCCACAATACGATGATTGAAGTCATCTGGACCATCGGTCCGGTGATCATTCTTCTGTTCCTGGCTGTGCCGTCGTTCCAGCTTCTGACCGCGCAATATTCGCCGGAAGACCCGTCCCTGACGATCAAGGCCACCGGCTATCAGTGGTACTGGGGTTATGAATATCAGGTCGACAATCCGGTCAGCTTCGATGCCCTTCTGTTGAAGGATGGCGATCGCGCCGCTGCGGGCAAAGAGGATAAGTCCCGCTATCCGCGCCTTCTGGCCGTCGACAATGAAGTGGTGGTTCCGGTTGGTGAAAGCGTTCGCCTTCTGGTGACTGCCGCCGACGTGATCCATTCCTGGACCATTCCTGCCTTCGGCGTAAAGATGGACGCCGTTCCTGGCCGTATCAACGAAATCTGGTTCAAGGCTGAAAAAGAAGGCCTCTATTACGGTCAGTGCTCCGAGCTTTGCGGCAAGGATCACGGGTTCATGCCAATCGCCGTGCGCGTTGTCTCGAAAGACCAGTATCAGACCTGGCTCGCCGCTGCGGGTTCGGATCTGAACGGTGCGAACAAGGCGCTGCAAGCTGCCATCGAAGGCGGCGCAAACAATAAAGTGGCTGCGGCGGGTCTTTAGATCCCGAACGCCAAACTGTTGAAAAACGGGAGCGAATTCCATGGCTGGCACAGCAGCTCACGAGCATGGCGCCCACGACGACCACAAGCCGCACGGCTGGGTTCGTTGGGTATACTCGACCAATCATAAAGACATCGGTACGCTGTACCTGATCTTCGCAATCATTGCCGGTATCATCGGTGGCGCATTGTCTATCGCGATGCGCGCCGAGCTTCAGGAACCGGGCATTCAGATTTTCCATGGCCTTGCATCCATGGTCTACGGTGTTGAGGGCGATGCCGCGCTTGATGCCGGCAAGCAGATGTTCAACGTGTTCACCTCGGCGCACGCGCTGGTCATGATCTTCTTCATGGTCATGCCTGCCCTGATCGGTGGTTTCGCCAACTGGATGGTGCCGCTGATGATCGGCGCGCCGGACATGGCGTTCCCGCGCATGAACAACATTTCGTTCTGGCTTCTGCCGCCTGCGCTGACGCTGCTTTTGATCTCGCTGTTCATGCCTTCGGCGCCTGGCGGTTGGGGTCCTGGCGGCGGCTGGACGCTCTATCCGCCGCTTTCGACAAGCGGTCAGCCGGGTCCGGCAATCGATTTCGCCATTCTGGCGCTGCACATTTCCGGTGCGTCGTCGATTCTGGGTGCAATCAATTTCATCACCACGATCCTGAACATGCGCGCTCCGGGCATGACGCTGCACAAGATGCCGCTCTTCGCCTGGGCTGTTCTGGTGACGGCGTTCCTGCTTCTGCTTTCGCTGCCGGTTCTGGCAGGCGGCATCACCATGCTGCTCACCGACCGTAACTTCGGCACGACCTTCTTCGCGCCGGATGGCGGTGGTGATCCGATCCTCTACCAGCATCTGTTCTGGTTCTTCGGTCACCCGGAAGTGTACATCCTGATTCTGCCGGGCTTCGGTATCGTCAGCCACATCGTGTCGACCTTCTCGCGCAAGCCGATCTTCGGTTATCTCGGCATGGCCTACGCCATGGTCGCCATCGGTGTCGTCGGCTTCGTGGTCTGGGCGCACCATATGTACACGGTCGGCCTGTCGCTCGACACGCAGCGCTATTTCGTGTTCGCCACGATGGTCATCGCGGTTCCAACCGGTATCAAGATCTTCTCATGGATCGCGACCATGTGGGGCGGATCGATCACCTTCCGCGCACCGATGCTGTGGGCAATCGGCTTCATCTTCCTGTTCACAGTCGGTGGCGTTACGGGCGTTCAGCTCGCCAATGCCGGTCTCGACCGCGCCCTGCACGACACCTATTACGTTGTGGCGCACTTCCACTACGTTCTGTCGCTCGGCGCTGTCTTCGCGATCTTTGCGGGCTGGTACTACTGGTTCCCGAAGATGAGCGGCTACATGTATAACGAGTTTACCGCGAAGCTGCATTTCTGGGTCACCTTCATCGGCGTGAACCTGATCTTCTTCCCGCAGCATTTCCTCGGTCTCGCTGGCATGCCGCGCCGTTACATCGACTATCCGGATGCCTATGCGGGCTGGAACATGGTGTCGTCCTACGGCTCCTATATTTCGGGCTTCGCCGTGCTGATCTTCCTCTACAATGTCTTCGAGGCATTCGCGAAGAAGCGTGAAGCGGGTGCAAACCCATGGGGCGAAGGCGCAACCACGCTGGAATGGCAGCTTCCTTCTCCGCCGCCATACCACCAGTGGGAACAGCTGCCGCGCATCAAGTAATCGTGCGAAGGGCATGAGCATTTCCAGCAAAAGTGCGAAGCGGTTTTGCGTCCGGAAATGCGATAGGAAGAAGTTTCATTTCCAGCAAAAGTGCGAAGCGGTTTTGCGTAGGATAAAGCGATGGGGAGGGGGAGGTCTGCAAAAGACTTCGCCCTTTCCAACAAATTGTGCTAAAGGCGGGCGACATTCTGTTCCGCTTGAGCATTTCCAGCAAAAGTGTGAAACGGTTTTGCGTCCGGAAATGCGTGAAGGCAAAGAGCCAGAGCGGTTCGACGATAGCGTTGAAACTGCTCGCTCTCTTGTGTTCTGACCTACTGGCAGGTTCGGCCTGCCGACAATGGCACGGCATTTCCGGCAGGAACAGATGTTCTCCGGGAGGGACAAGTTGTGTTGGTTGTCGAACTGCATCAATGAAGATGCGGTGGTCGGACCGGTGAATTTGAGGTTGTTGAAGTCTAATGTCGCTGGTGGAAAAAAACGTAAGCGTTTCAGGTCCGAATGACGCAGTCGCGTTCTCGGAGGCAACGGCGCGGGACTATCTGGTTCTGCTGAAGCCGCGCGTAATGTCGCTTGTGGTGTTCACGGGTCTGGTCGGGCTGGTGCTTGCTCCGGGCACGATGAACCCGGTTCTGGCTGCCATCAGCATTCTATGCATCGCCGTCGGCGCTGGCGCGTCCGGCGCGCTGAATATGTGGTATGACGCCGATATCGACGCGGTGATGAAGCGGACCCGCAAGCGTCCCATTCCAGCGGGCATTATCGCGCCCAATCAGGTTCTGGCTTTCGGCCTGACGCTGTCGGTCTTCTCGGTGCTGACGCTCGGCCTGATGGTCAACTGGCTGTCGGCAGCGCTTCTGGCCTTCACCATCTTCTTCTATGCCGTCATCTATACGATGTGGCTCAAGCGCTCGACGCCGCAGAATATCGTCATTGGCGGTGCCGCGGGCGCATTTCCGCCGATGATCGGCTGGGCTGCGGCAACGGGCGAGATCACCTGGGACAGCGTTGTGCTGTTCATGATTATTTTCCTCTGGACGCCGCCGCATTTCTGGGCGCTGTCGCTGTTTTCTACCAATGATTATGAAGCCGCGCGCATTCCGATGATGCCGAATGTGAAGGGCGAGCTTTCGACCCGCCGTCAGGCGATGTTCTATACGCTGCTCATGGCGCCGGTGGGTGTATTGCCATGGGTGATGGGTTTTGCAGGCCCGGTCTATGGCGCTGTATCGGTGCTGCTGGGCGGAGCCTTCGTTTACTATGCCTGGCGCATGTGGATGGCCGCATCGCAGCCCGCCATGCTGGTGGCCGCGCGCAAGCTGTTTCGCTTTTCGCTGGTGTATCTGTCGGGCCTGTTCGCGGTTATGCTGGTTGAGGCACTGACGTTGAAGGCGCTTCACGCCTTTGGAGTGTTGTAATGGATAAAGTGGCAGAAAAGCCGGTACATGAAAAGCTGGAGCTGGTCGTACCGACCGAACAGCAGAAGAAAGCCCAGCGCAACCGGTCCTGGGGACTGGCCATCGCCTTGGCGCTGTTCGTGCTGCTCGTCTATGTCGGCACGATAGCGAAACTGGGTGCCAATGTTCTGGTACGGCCGCTCTGACGAAAAGTTCGGATCGGGCTGTTTCGGGAGGGAAACTGGGAGGAGACCATGGCAGATCAGCAGGATAAAGACGAAAAGCTCAAGCGGCAGCAGCGTTCCAACCGGACCATTGCCATTGCCTGCGTGTCTTTCTTCGTCTGCATGATCGGCGCGGCCTATGCGTCTGTTCCGCTTTACACGCTTTTCTGTCAGGTCACGGGCTATGGCGGTACCACCCAGCGTGTCGAACAATATTCCGATACGATCCTCGACCGGACGATCAAGGTGCGGTTCGACGCCAATACGGCCAATGGCCTGCCTTGGGATTTCAAGCCGGTGCAGCGCGAAGTGACGGTGCGGATCGGCGAAACCACCATGATCAAATATGAAGCGCGCAACCTGTTCGACGAGACGACCTTTGGGCGGGCGAGCTTCAATGTTTCGCCGGGCCGGGCAGGCGCTTATTTCAACAAGGTCCAGTGCTTCTGCTTCACGGATACCACGCTGAAGCCGGGCGAGGACATGGAAATGCCGGTGGTTTTCTTCGTCGATCCGGAGATCGTCAACGATCCCGATCTGAAGGATGTGAAGACCATCACGCTTTCCTACACTTTTTTCCCGATCGAAAAGCCGAAGCCGGTTGCTGACGCGAAGCCGACGACGAAGGCAGATGCTGCGAAGAGCAGCGGGGGATAAGGATACGAGTTTCGATGCGGCACATAATGCCGCAAAGACAAATGCGAAGACTGGTTTTATTGTCGGATTCGAACCGTCGGTAAAACCGCTTGATCATTGACGGTATGCGGCATCTGGTCAGGGAGCCATCTGACGCAAAACATAGTCGCGCTTGCTTGTGGTCCTTGGCGGATTTCAGCAGGCAGGCACGAAAGAGGAGCCCCTCAGGGGATTACGGGGAGAGACATGGCGGACGTACACGAGAAGAACCACGATTATCACATTATAGCGCCCAGCCCTTGGCCGTTCCTGAGCTCGATGGGCGCTTTTGTGCTCGCAA
>JAEXXS010000214.1 GCA_023451915.1 Pseudomonadota bacterium
GCCTGTGTGTAGGGATGTTTGGGATTTCTAAACAATGCTGCGGTCGGTCCGCTTTCAACGATCTGACCGAGATACATCACAGCGACACGATCGGTGACACGACCGACAACGTTAAGATTGTGGGAGATGAGCAGATAACTCAATCCCAAATGGTCGCGCAGCGTTCTCAGGAGGTTCAGGAGTTCGCCTTGTACTGAAATGTCGAGACCTGCCGTCGGCTCGTCAGCGACGATGACAGTCGGGTTGGCTGCAAGCGCTCGCATGAGTGCCACACGCCGGGCCTGTCCACCACTGAGCTGATGTGGGTAACGCGTAAAAAGCTGTTCACCGAGCCCTATAGTTTGTCCAAGCGCAACAATACGCGCCCAGTTTTCGGGCGTATTGGCCCGTCGAATTTTCAGAGGTTCCGCCAGAAGCGAGCGCACGGTCATACGGGGGGAAAGCGATGCGGCGGGGTCTTGAAACAAAAGCTGGATCTTGCGTTGTTGTCCCAAGCGGCTTTGGCCTGAGCGGTCGTGCAGAATTTCACCTTCGAGCGACACGCTACCACCGGCCAGCGGTTGCAGTCCGACCAGCGCGCGGGCAACGGAAGACTTGCCACAGCCACTTTCGCCAACCAGACCCAGCGTTTCACCACGTTGCAATTCAAGCGAGATGCCGTCGACTGCGACAAGACGATCATAGCGGACGACAATATCTTTGAGCGACATAACCGGAGCCGTCATCGTGCCGCCTCCAGCCAGCATGTATAATTCTGTCCATTGCCGCCTTGCCGCTTCGGCGGCTTTTGTCTGCAAATGTCGTGGCGCGAGGGGCAGCGGCTGGCAAAGATGCAGCCTTCGGGACGGTTGGACAGGTCAGGAACACTACCGGGGATGGTTGCCAGATTCTGCGAAGGATCAAAGGCCGCGTAAGGATCGATTTCGCAGGCAAGCAATGCTCGCGTATAAGGGTGGCGCGGTCGATGCAGCACCACACTTACCGGACCACTTTCGACAATTGTTCCCGCATACATGACGATGACGGTGTCGCACAGTTCGGCGATCAACCCCATGCTATGGCTCACCACCAACATGGACGCTGATGTGCGCTGCCTCAGGCGACGCAATATCTCGACCACCTGCGCCTCGATAGTCGCATCAAGCGCGGTGGTCGGCTCGTCGGCGATAAGCAGCTTCGGCTCGATCAGCAGCGCCATCGCAATCACCACGCGCTGGCGCATACCGCCGGAAAATTCGTGCGGATAACGCCGCATGCGCAGCGCTGCATCAGGAACGCCAACATCGGCGAGCACGGCTTCTGCACGTTGCCAAAGCTTCTTTCGACTTTCTTTTGGAAATCGGCGTCGCTGGATATCAACGAGCTGGGTTCCGATCGTAAACATCGGATTGAGCGCGGACATCGGGTCCTGAAAGATCATGGCTATATCGGTGCCGCGTCGCGCCACCGGGTCTTTCGCGATAAAATTGGTTTCACGCCCATCGAAAGTGGCGTGCCGCAAGGAAATTTCGGCATTCGCGGCGAGCAGACCAAGCAAGGCGAAGGCGACAGTCGATTTACCGCTTCCGCTTTCTCCGACGAGACCTACAGATTGTCCATGCCGGATTTCAATATCGATGTCGTCAAGGACATGCGTTCTGTAGCCGCCCCCATGATATGATACGTTTAGGCACTCTATATTGAGAAGAGGTTCGGTCACAATTCTCTCCTCAGTTTTGGGTCGAGCGTGTCGCGTAATGCCTCGCCCAGAAGGGCGAAACCGAGGGTAGCCACAATCAGAGCAAGGCCCGAGAAAGTGGCGAGCCAAATGGACTGGTCGAGATAGGTATAGCCGTCGTTCAGCAGGTTGCCCCAACTAGCCAGAGGCGGGCGAACACCGAGACCGAGAAAGCTCAATCCCGCTTCGATGGTGATGACGACCGGGATGTCCATGCAGGCCAATACGAATATGGGCCCTATGATATTGGGCGTGACATGATGCAGGATCAGTCGCCAGGTTTCCGCACCCAACACCTTTTCCGCCTCAATGAACGGGCTATTGCGAATGGCGATGGTCTGCGCCCGCGCAACCCGACCGAAATGCGGAATAAAGACGATACTGACAAGCAATACGACGTTACCAAGCCCTGGACCGAACACGGCAACTAAGGCCAGTGCAAGAATGACGCTTGGAAAAGAGGTGATGATGTCGAAGACACCGACAATGAAAAGATCAACCGGCCGTGGCGCAAGGGCTGCGATCACCCCCAACGCAACACCCGCGCTCAAGGAAATAGTGATTACGGAGAGCGAAATACCAAGCGCCACCCGTGCGCCGTAAATCAGACGGCTCAATATATCGCGACCGAGATGATCGGTACCCAGAATATGTTGCAAAGACGGGTCCGCAAACCGATTTCCGGGCGCAATGGCGTTGGGATTGTAGGGTGCAATCAGTGGGGCAGCGATTGCAATCACACATAGCAGCATCACGGCAAAAAGTGCAAAACTGCCGCCGGGTCGGCGTGATAGATTGATGATCGTCGTCATGTCATTGGCTCCGCCCGGAAGTAAACCGTGCGCGCTCACGCGGATCGATCAGGCTCTGGACGAGTTCCGCGACGAGATTAGTCGCGACATACAGGAGCACGATGACGAAAACGCCTCCTTGCACGACCGGATAATTGCGGGTGCGAATGGCATCGTAGATGAGAGACCCCAAGCCTGGCCGATTGAAAATCACTTCCGCAAATACGGCGCCCCCCAACAGTTCACCAAAGCCCATGCCGAGAACCGCAACCGTGGGCAAAATGGCCGGTTTGAGGGCGTATTTCGTCAGGATTTTCGCTTCGTTGACGCCATAAGCACGGAGTGTCCTGATATGGCTTTCGCTTAGCACTTCAAGCAGTGAAGAACGCAACAGCCGCGCAATATAGCCGATCCAACCGACGGCAAGTGCTGCGGTGGGCACCACCAGATGCCAGAACTGATCAGTAAAATTACCGGCTTCGCCCGCACCCAAGACCGGAAACCAGCGAAGTGTCACCGAAAACACCATCAACAGGAAGACGGAGACCACAAAACTAGGCGTTGAAATAAATCCGACGCTCAAAAAAGCGACGCAACGATCCAGCCTGCCACCCGGCCAGCGAGCAGAAAGAAGCGCCAACGGCACCCCAAATATTATCGCACAAAGCATGGCGGAAACAGCCAAAGCGACAGTATTGGGTAATGCGCCGACCACCAGCGCCAACACCGATTGGCCATTGAAGACATCTTCTCCAAGATCGCCGCTCAATAGTCGCGCAAAGAAACCCAGAACCTGCTCTATCAAGGGCTTATCGAGGCCGATGCGTGAATTAAGAGCGGCAACGGCCTCCGGTGTTGCGCGTGAACCGAGAATGACCGTCGCCGGATCTCCCGGGATAAGACGTGTCAGGGCCGTTAACAACACGACGGAACCGACAACGGCGAGAAGTGCCGTTGCCAGTTTGAATGCGAGATGGGTGTGGAGAGATATGCCTTTCATCGAAGCATATCCCCAAGGTACATCACAACAGCAACCACGATTTCAGGCCGTTGCTTCCGAGAAAGCCGTATAGAGCCAGTTGTTACCATTCGGCAAGACACCGGGTTTCAACCATTTGCGCGAGGCAAAAGCGTTGAGATTATGAGTAATCCAGATGAAAGCAGCGGATTCATCGAGTAGTTTTTGTGCTTCGATATAGATTTTTTCCCGCTCTGCCGGGTCGACCGTCACGCTGCCTTTCGCGTGCAAAGCATCGAAATCCGGATTTTTCCAGCGCTGCCAGTTCCATTGGCCGACTTGATCCGAGGTGAACCATTGGGTCTGGAAGCCGGGATCGAACTTTCCGTTGAACTTGATCAACGATAATTCAAGGTCCTTGCTGGCGTCATTGTTTCCAAGCGCCCAATAGGCTGCAGATTCCAGCGCTTCAATCTCCAATTCGATACCAACCTCGGCAAGGTTGGCCTGAATGATCTGGGCAATCGCCTCATAGCGCGCATTGGCTTCAATCGTCAGTTTCGTCTTGAACCCGCCGGATTTCCCCGCTTCGGCAAGCAACGCCTGCGCTTTCTCCAAATCGCGCTTGTAGACCGGCGCGTCTTTCCAGTAGCCGAGCAAACCAGGCGCCAAGAGGGCGTTGGCGCGCGGATAGATTCCGGAATATGCGCCTTGCAATATCGCTTCGATATCGACTGCATACCGCAGGGCCTGCCGCACGCGGACATCGTTAAATGGAGCCTTTTCGATATTCGGACCGAACCAGACATAATCAATGGCCGGAATTTCCGTTACGCTGGCGTCCGGCAATGCAGCCAGCCGCTTACCTTTTTCCGGGTCGATCGCGGTGAAGTCGATCTCGCCCGACTGGAAGGCGATTTCAGCCGTCTTCTGTTCTCCGATGGGCTTGCCGACAATTTGCTGGAAATGCGGTTTTATCGGACCTTTGTAATCCGGATTGATTTCAAGAATGAACTGTTCGCGCGGTTTCCATTCTTTCAAAACGTATGGGCCGCTACCGATCAACTTTGTTGCAACGTCTTTGCCAAGTTTCTCGAAAGCTTTTCTAGAAACGATGCGTCCGGAACCATCCGCAAGTGCGATCGTGTAAAGCGCCGGTGCCGGAGTTTTGAGAATAATGCGTCCTTCGAGCGGCCCGGTGACTTCAACACGGTCGAGAGCAGCCCAATCCTTGGCATAAGTAACAGGCTTTCCTTCCGCGTCGGGCCTGATGAAACGCTCAAACGAGAATTTCACGTCATCGGCAGTCAATTCACCGTAACCATCGGTGAAGACCAGACCGCTTTTGAGCTTAAAGCGAATTTCGGTGTCGGTGATCTGTTGAAGTTCTTCTGCTGCATCCAGTTCCCATTGCGTCGAACCCGGTTTGAAAGAGATCAGTCCTTGCTGCACAGACCAGATGACGTTCAAATCGACAGGGCCGGAACGGTTGGCGGGATCGAGGTTGGAGAGGTCCTTTTCGACGCGCACAACGATTTTTGGACGATCT
Organism: Pseudomonadota bacterium; assembly: GCA_023451915.1. Next base: position 5,016 of record JAEXXS010000214.1, read on the forward strand.
GCATTGGCGAAGGCCGGATGAATACCGCCAAGTGCGACAGCAGCAGCAAGAGATGCGCCGCCAACCAATATTTGTCGGCGAGTTGGATCGAATGGCATATGAGCCCCTCCAGGGTTAAGCCTTTGCCGACCAATCGACTGAAAGCTTCGCAAATAACTGGATTTATTAGAGCTTTTTATCTATAGAATTTATAGAATAAATATTTTTCGATACATCGCTTAGCGGCATGAATTTTTGCTTTTTTTTAGAGTTGTGCGCAAAACCATGCGGCGCGGCCGAGGCGATACAGCTCTTATGATAGCCTATCTTCTTCGGCTTCAGTAGGCGTTCATGGACAATTCAATATCCAAGGATACAGACCAAACAGACGTTGCAGGTATAGCGGCTGTTGAATGGCAAACCGTGTTATTGGCAGCAACTATTTATGGCGGATTTCTTGCCGTGACGTGGTTCTGGGCATCGTTACCAGTCGTTGTTGTGATCGCCGCGGGCGGATGGATAGTTGCCTGGCATTCCTCGCTTCAACATGAAGTCATTCACGGCCACCCTACCCGCAATTGCCTGATCAATGACGCAATAGCCTGGCCGCCGCTGTCTCTATGGTTGCCTTATCCGATATATCGTGAGGGGCACCTGACACATCACCGTGACGAACATTTGACGGACCCGATCGAAGACCCAGAATCCTTTTACCTTACGCGGGCTGCCTGGGAGCATATGGGGCGTTTTGGCAAGACGCTGTCGGGCTGGAACATGACTCTTTTCGGGCGCCTTACAATTGGTCCGCTCGTAATGATCCTGAGTTTCATAGCGCAGGAATTCGAACAGATAAAACACGGTGATCACAAGCGAGCCAAACTCTGGAGCGGCCATCTCGGCGCTGTTGCAATCATCGTGATATGGGTCATATGGATATGCGCAATGCCGCTCTGGTTATATTTGTTCGGTTTTGTTTATGTCGGCGCAGCGCTCAGCCGTCTCCGTTCCTACGCGGAACATCGCTTTGCCGAGCATCATGAGGAGCGCACCGCGATTGTAGAGAACGCGCCTGTCTTCGGGTTACTTTTTCTCCATAACAACCTGCATGTTCTGCACCACCAAAAGCCCGGCGTACCGTGGTATAGGATACCGTCACTTTATAGTCGAAACCGTCAAACTTTAATCGAACGAAATGGTGGCCTCGTTTATAATGGTTATCTGGACGTCGCCAGGCGTTACCTTTTCAAAGCTCATGACGATCCCCGACATCCGTGGTATTAATGGGCAAGCTGAGATTTCCTCTGTCCTATCGCTATTGGGAGTATGAACGAAAACAACCGATTCAAACTTCGATGCCAGTTCGTTGAGGAAAAGCGGGGGCGGAAGGTTTCCTGGGGTTATCAGGGTAGTTTGGGTAGG
>JAEXXS010000424.1 GCA_023451915.1 Pseudomonadota bacterium
ATTACGCAGGCGGCCCGCGGGATTACCATCGCCGCGCTGAAGCGCTTCGCCAAGGAGAAAGACCCGGCTGCGGCATGGCTCGATGCGGACGGTGTGAGGATCGAGCAGGTGAGAAACCGCATGGTCGCGCTCACCGAAGGCGGAGACCTCACCGTCTCGCGTCTGGCGGTTGCTGCGGGCCTGATGTCCGATCTGGCGCAGTAAACAGCGACCGGTGGTAAAATTAAGAGGGCAGCTTAGAGCTGCCCTTTTCATTTCTTGTCGGGCAACCACGGTCCGTATAAGCTCCGGCCACATTCGCAAGGGAGTGGCATTTGAGCGATCTGACAGTCAGCGAACGCAGCTATGCATCGCGTCGCGGCATATGGGGATGGATGCTGTTCGACTGGGCGGCGCAACCGTTTTTCACCGTCGTTACGACCTTCGTTTTCGGCCCCTATTTCATCTCCCGCATGGCGGCAAGCCCGGAAGCCGGACAGGTTGCATGGGGCTACGGCATCGCTGCGGCGGGCTTTGTCATCGCCATTTTGTCACCCGTTCTGGGCGCTGTTTCCGACCGCACGGGCGCACGCAAACCGTGGATCGGCTTCTTTGCCGTTTTGAAGATCGTCAGCCTGTCGCTCCTCTGGTTCGCAGCCCCGGGGGCAAGCCTGTTCTTAGTGCTGCTGGCCTTTGCCATCGCTTCAATCGCCGCTGAATTCTCCATCCTCTTCAATGATTCGATGATGCCGCGTCTTGTTCCGCGCGCGGATATCGGACATATCTCCAACATTGCGTGGGGGCTTGGTTATCTCGGCGGTATGATCGTGCTGATTTTCGTCGTGCTGTTCCTCGCGGGATCGCCGCAAACCGGCAAGACGATCATCGGCATTGACCCGCTTTTCGGCCTTGATCCCGCAAGCGGCGAAGATGCACGCATCACCGGCCCGCTTGCAGCACTCTGGTATCTGGTCTTCGTATTGCCGATGTTCCTGTTCACGCCGGATGCCGCGCGGGGCGAACCGCTGCGCAAGGCGCTGCGCCATGGTCTTTCGGAACTGAAAGCCACCTTGAGCGAAGTGCGTCAGCGCTCCGGCATATTGCGCTTTCTCATTGCCCGCATGGTCTATCAGGACGGCGTCAACGCTTTGCTGGCGTTGGGTGGCGGCTATGCGGCCGCCATGTTCCACTGGTCGATTACCGAGATCGGCCTGTTCGGCATGATCCTCAATGTGATGGCGATCTTCAGTTGCCTCGCCGCCAGCCGCGTGGATACGCGCTTCGGCTCAAAAGCCGTAGTAATCGGGTCGCTGGTGCTGTTGCTGCTTGCCACGCTCGGCATCGTTTCGACGGGGCGCGATTATACGTTCTTCGGGCTGCTACCGTTCAAGGAGAGCATCGCGCAGGGACTTTTCTCAACACCTGCCGAACATGCCTATCTGATCTATGGCCTGATGATCGGCGCAGCCTTCGGGCCTGTACAGGCATCGTCGCGCTCATGGTTTGCCCGCAGCATTGAGCCGTCAGAATCGGGACGCTACTTCGGTATCTACGCGCTGGCGGGCCGCGCCACCAGCTTCCTCGCGCCGTTTTTGATTGCCACCGTCACCGCCATCAGCGGCTCGGCGGCGATTGGAATGGCGGTGCTGGTGATCTTCTTCGCCGTGGGCCTCTGCCTGACAAAAGCGACGCCCTATCCTGCCGACAAAGCCTGATAAAGCGCCGCGAACCGCCTGTTAATCCACCCAGTTCAGGGAGCGCTGGACCGCTTTTTCCCAAGAGGCAAAGAGACTTTCGCGTTCCTTCCTCGCCATTTTCGGGTGCCAGCGATGGCCCACCTGCCAGTTTTCCACGATGTCTTCGGTGGACTTCCAATAACCGACAGCAAGGCCAGCCGAATAGGCGGCGCCAAGCGCCGTGGTTTCCACGATCTTGGGGCGGACCACCGGAACATCCAGAATATCGGCCTGAAACTGCATGACGAATTCATTGACAGTCATGCCGCCATCGGCGCGAAGTTCACCGATCTCCACGCCGGAATCCTTCACCATGGCTTCCAGCACCTCACGCACCTGATAGCAGCTTGCTTCCAGCGCCGCGCGGGCAATATGGCCCTTATTGGCAAAGCGCGTCAGCCCGGCAATCACGCCGCGCGCAGACGATTCCCAGTGCGGCGCGTACAGGCCGGAAAATGCCGGGACGAAATAGACATCGCCATTATCATCGACAGTGCGCGCAAGCGTTTCGATATCGCTGCTGTTTCGGATGATGCCGAGATTATCGCGCAGCCATTGCACCAGCGCGCCGGTGATCGCAATGGAACCTTCCAGCGCATAGGATGGAGGGGCATCGCCGAGCTTATAGGCCACCGTGGTGAGCAGGCCGTAATTGGATGAAACGAGCTTGTCGCCCGTATTCATCAGCATGAAACAGCCCGTGCCATAGGTATTCTTGGCCGCGCCCGGCTCAAGACAGGCCTGACCGAACAAGGCGGCCTGCTGATCGCCCAGAATTCCGGCAAGCTGAACGCCACGCAGGGAAGGAACCGAAATGGTTCCATAAATCTCGCTCGATGAGCGAATCTCCGGCAGGCAGGCGCGCGGAATATGAAACAGATCCAGAATTTCCCTATCCCATTGCAGGCTTGCAATATCCATAAGCTGCGTGCGCGAGGCATTGGTGACATCGGTGATGTGGATACCGCCTTCAGGCCCGCCTGTCAGGTTCCAGGCGAGCCACGTGTCGATAGTGCCAAACAGCGCCTCGCCAGCTTCAGCCTTTTGGCCCGCACCCGGAATATTATCAAGGATCCAGCGCAATTTCAGCCCGGCAAAATAGGTGGTGATCGGCAGGCCAGTCCGGGCGCGCAGACGATCAGCGCCGCCCTCCTTCGTATATTGCGCGACCAGATCGGCGGTGCGCGTGTCCATCCAGACAAGCGCGTTGTAAAGCGGCTGGCCGGTCGCCTTGTCCCACAGCAGTGTCGTCTCGCGCTGATTGGTAATGCCCATAGCGGCTATGTCGGCAGCCGTCAGCTTGGCCTTCCGCAACGCCTCAACGACGACGTGCTGCGTGTTGCGCCAGATTTCCAGCGGATTGTGTTCCACCCAGCCAGCCTTGGGATAAATCTGCTCATGCTCACGCTGGTCCACAGCGATAACATCGCCCAGATCGTCAAAAATGATGCAGCGCGTGCTGGTGGTTCCCTGATCGATCGAACCGATAAATTGCTTGGTACTCACAGTATCCTCCCGTCGAATATGTCTGTGTAAAATGCTTTCAGTTTACATCCGATGACAAAAAAGCGCCGTTATGCATCCGGGCATCCTCTCCCTGATGCAAAGCAGCTCCCGTATTCACGTGAGCGCTCATAAATGAATTTAAAACGAAATAATTCGAAACTCAATGAAAACAAAAAGCCCCGAAAATTTTCGTTTCGGGGCTCGTTTCAGATTTCTAAGTCGCCGATTTAATGACGGAAATGACGCATTCCGGTCATCACCATGGCAATGCCATGCTCGTCGGCAGCGGCGATCACTTCATCGTCCCGCATCGAGCCGCCCGGCTGGATGACGGCCGTAGCGCCCGCCTGAACGGCTGAAAGAAGACCGTCTGCAAACGGGAAGAATGCATCGGAAGCAACCACGCAGCCCTTGGTCAAAGGCTCTGCGAGACCAGCGGCTTCGGCTGCATCTTCCGCCTTGCGGGCGGCGATGCGGGCCGAGTCAACACGGCTCATCTGACCAGCGCCGATACCCACTGTTGCGCCGTCCTTCACATAGACGATGGCGTTGGACTTGACGTGCTTGGCGACGCGGAAGGCGAATTTCATGTCGTTCAGTTCGGCTTCGCTCGGGCTGCGCTTGGTCACGACCTTGAGGTCGAGATCATCGACAACGCCATTGTCGCGCGACTGAACCAGCAGACCACCGGCAACCGTTTTCGCCGCAATGCCTTTGGCGCGCGGGTCGGGAAGACCACCTGTCACCAGCAGGCGCAGGTTCTTCTTGGCGGCAACAATGGCCTGTGCGCCCGGCGTTGCATCGGGAGCAATGATGACTTCCGTGAAAATCTTGACGATTTCCTCGGCAGCTTCCTCGTCCAGCGTCTTGTTGAGAGCAACAATACCACCAAAAGCCGATACGGGATCGCAGGCCAACGCCTTCAGATAGGCGTCCTTGATCGATGCGCCTTCCGCCACGCCGCACGGATTGGCGTGCTTGATGATGGCGACGGCAGCCGTGCGCGCCGGATCGAACTCGGCGACGAGTTCGAAAGCTGCATCGGTGTCGTTGATATTGTTATAGGAAAGCTGCTTGCCCTGAAGCTGGGTCGCCGTGGCAACGCCCGGGCGCTTTTCGCCGGAGAGATAGAAGCCCGCCGTCTGGTGCGGGTTTTCACCATAGCGCATGACCGAATGCAGCTTACCCGCAACCGAACGCCAGATTGGCGTTTCTTCTTCGATGGCTTCGGCAAACCAGTTGGAAATCGCCGCGTCATA
>JAEXXS010000265.1 GCA_023451915.1 Pseudomonadota bacterium
ACTGCCACGAAACACATGGCAAATGTGATATGCGCCAGCGTGACCGTCCAGAAACCGCGGTCGAAATTCATCGCCACGAAAAGCAGCAGCAGCGACAGGCCGGTGATCACATCCGGCATGACCAGCGGCGCGTAGACCATACCCGAAAACAGGATGCGACCGCGAAAACGGGTATAGCGCGTCAGCGCCAGCGCCGCGAGTGTGCCCAGCACGGTTGCAATGGTCGCCGACAGGAAGGCGACGCGGATCGTCACCCATGCCGCATCCATCAGCGCCTGATTGCGGAACAGCTCGACATACCATTTGGTCGAGAATCCTGCCCAGACCGTCACCAGTCGGGATTCGTTGAACGAATAGATGACCAGCAGCACGATCGGCAGATAGAGAAAGGCGAAGCCGACAACCACCGACGCGATATTGAAACGGGACCATGTGTTGTTCATCGCTTATTTCCCCTTTTCCTGCGCGCGCGCCTGCACCTGCTGGAAGATCACGATCGGAACGATCAGCAGGATCAGCAGCACCACCGCAACAGCGGATGATACCGGCCAGTCGCGGTTGGAGAAGAACTCGCTCCAGATCGTCTTGCCGATCATCAGCGTCTGCGACCCGCCGAGCAGATCCGGGATCACGAACTCACCAACAGCCGGGATGAAGACCAGGAAGCAGCCTGCCAGAACACCGGCAAGCGACAGCGGAAACGTGATTTTCCAGAAAGCGGCAAACGGCGTGCAGCCCAGATCCTGCGCCGCTTCGATCAGCGAATAATCCATCTTTTCCAGCGACGAATAAATCGGCAGCACCATGAAAGGCAGATAGGAATAGACAATACCGATAAAGACCGCCGTATCGGTGTTGAGAATATTGAGCGGCGTATCGATGATATTCAGCCACATCAGAAACTGGTTCAACAGCCCTTCTGGCTTCAGAATACCGATCCACGCATAGACGCGGATCAGGAACGAGGTCCAGAACGGCAGGATCACCAGCATCAACAGCGTCGGGCGGATTGTCGTCGGCGCGCGGGCAATGCCATAGGCCATCGGATAGGCCACCAGCAGCGTCAGCACCGTTGAAATAGCGGCAATGCGGACGCTTGACAGATAGGCCTTGTAATAAAGCGGGTCATCCAGCAGCCAGAGATAATTGGCGAAGGAAAGCTGCTTGATCTTCTCCCAATTGGACGCGAAGCCCTGGGCCAGATCGAAGGTCGGCATATAGGCCGGGATCGCCATCGCGACTTCCGACAGGGAAATCTTGAACACGATGAAGAACGGAACGAGAAAGAATACCAGCAGCCAGAAATAGGGTATCGCGATGACGAGGCGGCTGGCGATGGAAGCAATCAGCTTCTGCATGGGGCAATCCTCACGCTGTGAGCACCAGACCGGCGTCGGTATCGAAGGAAACCCAGACGCGCTCGTCATAGGTCAGCGGATTTTCGGTCTTGCGCACCGCGTTGAGGCTGGCCGCCTTGATGGTGCGGCCATTGTCGAGACGGACGTGGAAAACCGTCATATCGCCGAAATAGGCGATATCCCACAATTCGCCTTCCACCGCGTTGACTGAGGCTTCTTCCGGCTTGGTACGCGAAATGCGGGTCTTTTCCGGGCGCACCGCATACCAGACCTTCTGGCCCGGATTGAGCTGCTCGCGGGTTTCAGTATGGATGTGGAAGCCGAATTTTTCAGTGGCGATTTCCGCCTCGCCATTGGCGGCCTTCACCACTTCACCTTCGATGATATTCACATTGCCTATGAAGTCGGCCACGAATTTGGAGCGCGGCGCTTCATAGACTTCGGCAGGCGTCGCCACCTGCTTGATGCGACCCTTATCCATGACCGCGATGCGGTCCGACATGGTCATGGCTTCTTCCTGATCGTGGGTGACGACCATGAAGGTCATGCCGAGCTTGACCTGCAAATCCATCAATTCGAACTGGGTTTCTTCGCGCAGCTTCTTGTCGAGCGCACCAAGCGGCTCATCCAGCAGCAGCACTTTCGGGCGCTTGGCGACAGAGCGGGCGAGCGCCACGCGCTGGCGCTGCCCACCGGAAAGCTGATGCGGCTTGCGCTTGCCATATTGCTCCAGCTTCACGAGCTTGAGCATTTCGGCGACGCGCGCATCGATTTCCGATTTCGCCATGCCGTCCTGTTTAAGACCGAAGGCGATATTATTCTCGACCGTCATATGCGGGAACAGCGCATAGGACTGGAACATCATGTTGACTGGGCGCTTATAGGGCGGAATGCCGCGCATATCCTGACCATCCAGCGTGATACGGCCCGATGTCGGCTCTTCAAAGCCTGCCAGCATACGCATCAGCGTGGTCTTGCCACAGCCCGACGCGCCGAGCAGCGCAAAGAACTCGCGGTTGAAAACATTCAGCGACAGATCGTCGACAGCGGTAAAATCGCCGAAGATTTTCGTCACATTCTCGAAAGAAATGTAGGGCTTGGCCGCAGGATCGTTCCAAGGCGCAAATTTGCGGCGAAAGCTGCCAAAAGATTCCATACCGTTCCCCTATCCGACTTCCCGGAACCAAAAGCCTGCCTCAAAGCGAGACCGCTCCCGATGATTACGCAGTATTTACAAGACGTAGAGCGGCCCTCTGTCCAACAGTGAGCCGCTCTTCACAATGTCATTGCACGGGACCACACCCGGCATAGTGGTTTATAATTACTGGCCTGTGACGATCTTGGTCCAGACGCGGGTGACCACGCGCTGGGTCTTGGTATCGTAAGGCGTCGGCACGAACAGCTTCTTCATAACGTCGTCGGTCGGGTAGATCGCCGGATCGTCCAAAATGTCCTTGTTGATGAATTCCTGCGAAGCCTTGTTGCCATTGGCATAGAACACATAATCCGAAGCCTTGGCCGCCACTTCCGGGCGCATGATATAATTCATGAATTCCAGCGCTTCCGGCACGTGCTTGGCATCAGCGGGAATGGCCATCTGGTCGAACCACATCAATGCGCCTTCCTTGGGGATCGAGTACCCGATCTCGACGCCCAGCTTGGCTTTTTCGGCACGATCACGCGCCTGGAAAATATCGCCTGAATAGCCAATCGCCATGCAGATATCGCCATTGGCCAGCGCATTGATATATTCCGACGAATGGAACTTGCGGATATTCGGGCGGATCTTGAGATAGAGATCCTGCGCCTTCTGCAGGTCGTCCGGCGACGGCGAATTCGGATCGAGGCCGAGATAGTTCAAAGCGGGACGCAGCATTTCGCTGGCGGAATCCAGAAGATAGATGCCGCAATCCTTCAGCTTCGCCGACTTTTCCGGGTCGAACAGCACATCCCACGAATCTATCGTATCGGTGCCCAGCGCTTCCTTGATCTTGGCCTTGTTATAGCCAATGCCGGTCGTGCCCCACATATAATTGACCGAATATTCGTTGCCCGGATCGTAGGTTGCGGCGCGGCTCGAAATCTCGTCCCACATATTCTTGAGGTTCGGCAGCTTGTCCTTGTCGAGCTTCAGAAACACACCGGCGGGAATCTGGCGACCGAGAAATTCACCCGACGGAACCACGAGATCATAGCCACTGCCACCCGCCAGAAGCTTGGTTTCGAGGATTTCGTTGGAATCATAGACGTCATAGACGACCTTGATACCGGTTTCCTTGGTGAAATCCTTCAGGATGGAATCGTCTATATAATCCGACCAGTTATAGATATTGACCACCCGCTCCTCGGCGCTGGCGGAGAATGTGGCGGCGGCAACGACGCTCGTCACGACGGTGGTAGCCAGAAGGAAGGATTTGATCCCCATTATTTGCTCCATTCTACACGCTCATTTCCGGTGCAGGTACAGGTTTGGATATACTATTCCTTGATTGCACTTTTTTAGATTGCACCGGTTTCGTCAACCGCCTGCGTCGATCACGAACATAAAAATTGCACCCTGA
>JAEXXS010000343.1 GCA_023451915.1 Pseudomonadota bacterium
TATCCGGAGCTTGCATCATTACGGCGCGTTCAATGGCATATTGCGGCAGGCGCCAGTGGTGCACCTGTCGAAAGCCAAGGGCTTCGTAAAACGAAATTGATCGGGCCAGATCCGGGCATCTTATCGAATAGTGATGGAAGCCGAGAAATAATTGGTCTTTCATGATAATCTCACTCTGTTTTTATGCAGCGCATCATAGGTAAGCTGAAACCATGCACCAGACTGACAATTTTGACATAACGGTTGCGGACTGGACGACGACACAAGAGCGTAACAAAGGTGTTCTTCATCAGTGGTGCGACCTTGCCGTCGGTCTGGAAACCGTTCGCGGACAATGGAAGGCGTCGATAATCGTCACGCTTGCAGAGGCTCCAGTCGGCGTGCCGGAATTGCAAAAGCGATTGGCTCCGGCAAATCGTCGTGTACTTGTGCGCGCTTTACGGGAACTCGAAACCGAGGCGTTGATCATTCGCGACCAGACGGAGAGCACAAACTATTCGCTGACAAGCGAAGGTGCGGCACTCGCAAGGATTCTTCTCGATCTGGCGATGTGGCAGAAAGCACGCAGCTGAAGCAGATCAATCCCACTTGTGCGAAGCAGGTTCATATTGAAGCATTGAAGAAGAATATACATTGGAAGCTGAACCCAGATTCCGACTTAATATTCTATGATACGGAACGAATGTCCGTTGCCACAGTAACTTCATCAGTCATCCGGGAAATTGCGAGGTTCTTTATCATACCCCAAGCCCAAACAACTGATGCAATGGCAAGGTTTGGTCTGTCGGCGGTCACCGGGGCGTTCGCATCTTTGGGGTTCTTTTTGGCATAGTATCAGTTCCAGTCCGTTAAGCTTGGTGAGCCTCTTCGGGGTTCACGCGTCGCGACGTTCTCAAGGATGGAGTTTAAGTTGTTGATTGGTCTGAAAACTCAGATATATCTCAGTGAGTTGATTGTTTGGGGTGGGATATCGACTGATGAAGATCGTCGAGGGCTTTGCTAAATTCGGTGATTATCAGACCTGGTACAGAGTCACAGGCGACCTCAATGGCGCAACTCCGCTGATAATCGCGCATGGCGGTCCTGGTTGTACGCACGATTATGTCGATAGTTTCAAAGCTTTGGCCAGTACTGGTCGGGCTGTTATTCATTATGATCAGATTGGCAATGGACGTTCAACCCGCCTGCCGGAAAAGGACGCCAGCTTCTGGACGGTTGACCTTTTCCTGGACGAGTTGCGTAATCTGATTACGCATCTCGGCATTGGCCGCAGCTATAGCCTGCTTGGCCAGTCCTGGGGCGGCATGATGGGTGCAGAATTTGCTGTGAAACGTCCTGCAGGGCTGAAAGCGTTAATTCTGGCCGATAGTCCGGCCTCAATGCAATTGTGGATTCAGGAAACGGGACGGCTTCGTTCGGATCTGCCCGATGATGTGCAAGCCGTGTTGACGCGTCATGAACAGGCCGGTTCAACCGATCATCCCGAGTATGCGGCAGCGACTAAAGTTTTCAATCTGCGCCATGTTTGCAGGCTGGACCCGGCGCCTGAAGCGGTGATGCGCACCAATCAGGCAATGGAGCAGGACGCGCATGTATACAATCTGATGATCGGTCCCAACGAATTCCACATAACCGGAACACTAAAAGATTGGACCGTCATAGATGAGTTACATAAGATCAATGTGCCGACGCTATTGATTAGCGGCGCTTTTGACGAAGCGACACCTGCGACAATCCAGCCTTTTGCGGACCTGATCCCGGATGTGCGCTGGCATATTTTCCCCAGTTCCAGCCACATGCCCCATGTGGAAGAATTTGAGAGTTGCATGAAAGTAGTGGGAGATTTTCTACTGGATTGCGAGAGAACATAAAGCTATGCACTTCGCGGCATTGACCGTGCCGGGAACCATAAGAAGACGGAATAATCCGCCTGACATCCAAGAGGGAAATACATATGAATGAGATTCGTCACGCTGCCTCGTTGGTCGCACACAGTCGTGTGCTGCTTGGCGCTGTTGCCTTATGCGCCATGTTTCAGCCAGCTTTGGCGCAGGATGTAAATGAGGCCCATTATGGGGGGACGATGAAGCTGGTGAGTGTTTCTTCGCAGGGAACGCTTGATCCGCAAATCAACTATACTTCCCAATATTGGCAAATCTATCCCTATACCTATGATGGATTGATGACCTTTAAAAAGGTCGGCGGAGCTGAAAGTACCGATGTTGTACCGGATCTGGCGGAAGAGATGCCGACCCTCTCGGCTGACGGTCGCAGCTATACATTCAAACTACGCAAGGGCATCAAATTCTCGAACGGCAAAGAGCTGACGACGGACGATGTGGTTGCGTCTTTCCAGCGCATTTTCAAGATTAGCAGCCCGACATCCGGAAGCTTCTATAATGGCATTCTGGGTGCAGATAAGTGCCTTGCAGAAGCTGCAACCTGCACGCTCGAAGGTGGCGTTGTTGCAGATAAGAACAACAACACCATAACGATCAATCTGGTCGCTCCGGATTCAGAGTTCCTTTACAAACTTGCTGTTCCGCATGCTTCGATTTTACCTGCTGATACGCAGTTGAAAGATGCTGGCAATACTCCGATTCCTGGAACCGGAACATATATGTTCGAAAGCTACAATCCGAATGCCTCGCTCACAATGGTGCGCAATCCGCATTTTAAGGTATGGAGCAAAGATGCCCAGTTGAAGGGTTATCCTGATCGTATCGAATATACATTCGGTGGAACCGAAGAAGCCGCAGTCAATGCTGTTATCAATGGTCAGGCGGACTGGATGTTTGATCCTGTTCCAACGGATCGTCTTGCAGAATTGAGTGTCAGCAATCCCGATCAAATTCGCGTTTCACAGCTGAATGCCTGGTGGTACGCGCCCATGAACACCAATCTTGCACCGTTCAACGACGTTCGGGTGCGTCAGGCATTGAATTACGCAGTGGATCGTGATGCCCTCGTTTCGCTTTTTGGTGGACCTGCGCTCGCGTCCCCGGTTTGCACAATCCTGCCGCCGGATATGCCCGGACACGAGCCGCATTGTGATTACACCCAGAATCCGGGGACAGAATGGAGCGCGCCTGATATGGATAAGGCTCGCGCATTGGTCGAAGAGTCCGGAACAAAGGGGCAGAAGGTAACGGTTGTCAGTGACGACACTGCTACGTCGCGTGCAGTTGGCACATATCTTCAATCCGTTCTGTCGGATCTCGGTTATGATGCCGCTCTTCAGTCTATTTCCGGTGACATTCAATTCACCTATATTCAGAACACCAATAACAAGGTTCAGATATCTGTAACGCAATGGTATCAGGACTATCCTGCCCCATCGAACTTCCTGAATGTTCTCTTTGGTTGCGACAGTTTCAAGCCAGGCTCTGATTCATCCGTCAATATGTCGGGCTTCTGCAATAAGGATCTGAATGCCCGTATGAAGGCCGCAATGGTTTTGGCTGGCACTGATCCGGCAGCTGCAAACAAAGAATGGGCAAAGATTGATCAGGACATGATGGCCTTGGCACCGGCTATTCCGCTCTTTACGCCTAAAGATGTTGATCTGATCTCCAAGCGTACGGGTAATTACGAATTCTCAAGCCAGACACACTGGCTGGTCGGGAATTCCTGGGTTCAGTAACGAAATGGAAATCCGTTCAAGTGAACAGATCGTATCCTCTCCGGCGATTGTCGCCGGAGAGGATGTACGGTCGCGTCAAGGACCCTGGAAACGTGTGCTTCAGGGACTGCTGGCCAGTCCGACGGCCGTGATTTCAGCAATTCTGCTCCTGTTGATCGTGGTGGCGACCCTTCTTGCCCCCGTCTATGCGAAGCATGTATCGCAAACCGATCCATTCAGATCAGGGCTTTCCACCAAAATCCAGCTGGATGGGAAGCGGGTTCCTGTCATGCAACAGTCTACAGAAGGGCTTGGGCTCGGTGTGACACCGATCGGCCCCACATGGTCGGCGCAGTATTTCCTGGGCGCAGATACACAAGGGCGAGATGTTGCAGCTCGCCTCCTTTATGGCGGCCGCAGTTCATTGCTTATTGCGGGTGCATCGACTGTTCTCTGCCTGCTGGTTGCAGCGATCATAGGCATTGCAGCCGGCTATTCCGGTGGGATAGTTGACGGTGTTCTTTCTAATATCATCGACATCATCTGGGCCTTCCCGGTTTATCTCCTCGCGATTTCGCTATCCATCGTGATGATCGGGCAGAGCTTCGCTATCGGACCGTTCGAAATATCATCGAGCAGCCTGATCCTGCCAGTTCTGATTATCGGTTTGGTTTACGTGCCTTATGTCGCGCGCCCTATCCGTGGGCGCGTTCTGGCGTTGAACCAAAGTGAGTTTGTCACCGCCGCCCGCGGGCTGGGCATTCGTCCGACGCGTATCCTCTGGCGTCATATTCTGCCGAATGTGTCGACTACACTGATCGTTTTTGCACCAATGCTGATGGCCTTGAACATCGTGACCGAAAGCTCGTTGTCATTCTTGTCCGTTGGCGTGCAACCGCCAAATGCCAGCTGGGGCACGATCCTGCAGGACGGACAAACATTGCTATATTCGCGACCCGCCGTTTCGATGGCGCCGGGCATTGCAATTATGGTTACCGTGCTTTTGCTGAATCTGCTGGGTGATGTGTTGCGTGACGTTCTCGATCCAAAATCGGCCCGGGGGCGCTAACGAATGCTCGCAGCAATTTTTTCGCGCCTTTTGCGCATGATCTTGGTGATGTTCGGACTGTCGATCATCACATTTTTGATCTTCTTTGCTACACCCGGTTCGGACCCCGCAGCCAGAATTGCGGGTCGTAATGCGGCGCAGGAAACCGTTGAAGCCGTCCGCAAGGATTTCGGTTTTGATCGACCGCTTTACGTCCAGTACGCGATAATGATGAAACGGCTATTCGTGACGCAAGACCTCACGTCGTTTGCGAACCGGGGTCAGAAAATCATACCGGCTGTCATGTCAGCCGCTCCCGCAACATTGTCGCTCGTGACCGGAGCCGCCATTCTGTGGATGTTAGGCGGTACACTGACGGGCATTTTGTCTGCCGCGTTCAAGGATCGTTGGCCGGACAAGTTGTTGATGGGGCTCTCGATGATGGCCGTTGCTATGCCGGTCTTCTGGGTCGGTGAAATGGTTAATCTTATTACCCAGAGCCGTTTCCATGATAGCTGGGCTTTTTCGTGGGTACCAGCACTTGGATACACACCTCTGACGGAAAATTCCGGCTTATGGTTTAAGTCTATGGTCTTTCCGTGCCTGACGCTGGCATTCCTCTACATAGGTCTCTATGGCAGAATGCTACGGACCGGGATTATTGAAACCTATCAGGAAGACTTCATTCGTACGGCACGTGCCAAAGGCCTGACGGGCCGCAAGGTCTTGTTGAAACACGCGACACGCAGTGCAATTATTCCAATTGTCATCATGTTCGGCATGGATTTCGGGGTTCTGGTGGGCGGTGCGGCCGTGCTGACGGAAGTTGTGTTTGGCATCAATGGCGTCGGCCGATTGACTTATCAGGCATTGAAGGTTCTCGATCTTCCAATGATCATGACGACCGTACTCTACGCATCGTTTTTCGTCGTCCTGGCCAATGCGCTCGTTGACCTCGTTTGTATATTGATTGATCCCAGAATGAGGCGCGCGTGACCATGCTCGAAACACAAGCCGTAAACGGGGCAGCTCATAAACAAATGCCCATTCTGGCGATCCGCAATCTGAATGTTTCATTTCTGGGGGCACGCGGTCAATGGAACCGTGTCGTTAACAATTTATCGCTTGAGATTGCTGCAGGTGAGACAGTAGCCCTCGTCGGGGAATCCGGGTCTGGCAAAAGTGTAACATCACTTTCTGTGTTACGTCTTCTGGATCCGTCGACCAGTAAACTAGAGGGTGAAATTATTCTGGACGGGCAAGACGTGCTTGGTCTTTCCGAAGCAGATATGATCCGCGATATTCGCGGCCAGCGTGCCGCTATGATTTTTCAGGAGCCGATGACCAGTCTCCATCCGATATATCGTGTCGGAGACCAGATTATCGAAGCACTGACTGCGCATCGCAACCTGTCAAAAGTGGACGCCCGGCGCGAAGCCATCAATCTTCTCGAGCGCGTTCGTATCCCCAACGCAGGGCGGCGGCTTCATGATTACCCGCATGCTTTCTCTGGAGGCATGCGGCAACGGGTCATGATTGCAATGGCGCTGGCATCGCGCCCGAAATTACTGATCGCTGATGAACCGACGACTGCACTCGATGTGACCGTACAAGGCGAGATACTCGACCTGCTGAAAGATCTTCAGGCGGAGTATGGCATGGCGATGTTGTTCATTACCCATGATATGGGCGTGGTGGCGGAAATGGCTGACCGCACAGTCGTCATGTATCGTGGTGATTCTGTTGAACAGGGCCCGACCGCTGAATTGTTCGCCAATCCGGGCGAAATTTATACAAAGGCCCTGCTGGCGAGCGTCTCTACCCTAGGAAGCATGGTGGGGGACCCTGCCCCCTTGCGCTTTCCTGAAGTGGACATGGCCACTGGTGAGACCCGTCAAGCTGAGCCGCTATTGCGGCAACCGGATCGGAGCGTGCCTCTTCTGGATGTACGGAATCTTGTTACGCGGTTTGATGTTCGTGGCGGCCTGCTCAATCGACGCGTGGCTCGTGTTCATGCGGTTGAGGATGTTTCGTTCTCCATCTTCCCTGGAGAAACCCTGGCGCTGGTTGGTGAATCCGGTTGTGGAAAGTCGACCACAGGGAGATCGATTATCCGTCTGAATACCAATTCGAAGGGCAGTGTGTGTCTTGGCAGGGACGAGCTTTTCACATTGCCGCCCGAAGAGATGCGTCGTAAGCGCTGCGACATACAGATGATACCGCAGGATCCGCTTGCTAGCATGAATCCTCGTATGACAGTGGGTGATGCATTGACGGAGCCGTTTCGCGAGCATCATCTGGGCAGTCATGAAGAGGCTGCAGCCAAAGCTAAGAGGCTGATGGAACAGGTTGGCTTGCTGCCTTCGATGCTAGAGCGCTATCCGCACGAATTCTCTGGTGGGCAGCGCCAGCGTATCTGTATCGCACGTGCACTCATGCTCAATCCCAAGGTAATCATTGCCGACGAATCCGTTTCAGCATTGGATGTCTCGGTCAAAGCGCAGGTGGTCAACCTGTTGCTCGATATTCAGGATAAGTTTGGTATTGCCTACCTGTTTATCTCGCACGATATTGCGGTTGTGGAACGGATCAGCCATCGCATTGCGGTGATGTTCCTGGGAGAAATTGTCGAGATTGGCTCGCGCTCCGATATTCTTGAGCGTCCCCAGCATCCCTACACCAAGAGGCTGATTGGTGCAGTAACGGTTCCGGATCCTTCACGCAGATATCTGCGGCGTAATCAGCCGATCAAGGAATTGAACACTCCGGTCAGAGCGCTGGATTTTGTACCACCAAAGCGGCGCTACAAAGAAGTGTCTGAAGGACACCTGGTCCAGATTGATGCGTAAGTGTGCGTCCAGCATAAGGTGAACTGATTTACCAGTCCCATATGAATGAGCATTTAGGGTCTGGCTGTCCATCTGATCGAGCCAGCCTCAATCTAGAAACAAGAGGGCGGCTAAGAAGCCGCCCTTTCTTTATCGGATATCCTGCAGGCTATGGCCTGAAGTCGTAATCCATTCCTCCAAAAGCTGTACACCGAAACCTGCACCACCAGAACGGGCCAGCAACCGATCCTCCTCTATGAGTTCTTTGCCAGCAATATCCAGATGTACCCACGGACGTCCCTCTGTAAAGTTCTTCAAAAAGGCGGCGGCAAATGCTGTGTCACCATCTTCAAGGTCACGGGCATGTTGACGCAAATCCGCAATGTTTGATTTCAGTCCCTCGTCATAAGCTTCATCAAGTGGCAGACGCCAGAAACGCTCCCCTGTTTTTTCTCCCGCAGCGAGCAAGTTAGTTGCCAATTCATCGTGCGTTGCGAAAAGGCCCGCAAAAACATGACCAAGGCCGCGCATGACCGAATAGGTGAGCGTTGCCAGATCCACAATGGCACAAGGGTCAAAACGTGTTGCCGCATAGTGAAGCGCGTCCGACAACACCATTCGGCCTTCGCAGTCGGTATCGAATACTTCAACAGTACGACCGGACATTGTTGTGACAACATCACCGGGCTTGTAGGAATTGCCTGCCAGCATATTTTCCGCAACAGCCAAAACACCGACAACATGAACTGGTGCTTTCTGCAAAGCCAACGCCAGCATTGTACCAATAACTGCGGCAGCTCCACCCATGTCCCCTTTCATTGTAAACATCTGGGGGCCGGTCTTGATGCACAGACCACCGGCATCAAAGCACATGCCTTTGCCAACGAGTGCTATAGGCTTCCCGTCTGCGGCGTCACCCTTATAAGTAAGCGTAAAAAGGCGAGGTTTGTGATCGGAACCATTTCCCACGGCAAGGATTGCGCCCATCCCAAGGCGTTCCAGCTCATCAGGGAATAATTCCTCAATAATAATCCCGGCTTCGCGCAGGGGCGCAAGATACTCTCCGAAATTATCGGGATGCAAATAATTTGCCGGATAGTTTACCAAAGTCCGGGCAAGATTGACGCCCTCAGCAACGGCGGCAAGTCGCCCCATGGCCGTTTCGTCCACCTTGTTTGTAGCGATCTTCAG
>JAEXXS010000344.1 GCA_023451915.1 Pseudomonadota bacterium
TCCGCAGGGCTTGGGAATGGGATGTTGCTGTCCTTTTATCAGTTGCTAGGCGACGTGCAAGCAGGATGGCTGCGACTTATCGAAAAGACCGGAGAATCCAGTAGCGGCGAGATTTGATTCGCGTTAGCTTGCCGCGAATTTTCGGAGCAACCCGCATGTCATTCCTGACAAACCTGACCTTCATTCCCGAATGGACCATTTTCGTCCAGTTCGCGATTGCAACCGCCATTCTTTCCATCACACCCGGCCCGGATATGACGCTGTTCGTCGGGCGCGCCCTGTCGGAAGGCAAGGCAGCCGGTTTCGCCTGCATGGCGGGCGCAAGCACCGGCATCGTCATCCACACCACCATGGTGGCGCTGGGGCTTTCGGCGCTGATTATCGCGTCTCCGGCTGCTTTCACTGTGCTGAAGGTGGTGGGAGCGGGCTATCTCGTCTGGCTCGCCGTGCAGGCGATCCGCAAGGGCTCGGCGTTTTCGCCGGAAAAGAACGGCGGGAAAAAGCATACGCTGGTTCAGAACTGGGCGACCGGGCTTGGCATCAATCTGCTCAACCCGAAGATCATCCTGTTCAACATGACCTTCCTGCCGCAATTCGTCTCCGCGCATGATCCGCATGCGATGGGCAAATTGTTCTTCCTCGGCCTGTCGTTCATTCCGCTGGCGCTGCCCTTCACCATCCCGATGGTGGTCGCTGCCGACAGGTTTGCGGGCCTTCTCAAGAAGAACCCGACAGTGACGCGCATTGTGGATTGGTTGTTTGCCGGTGTGTTCTCGGCTTTCGCGCTGAAAATCATCACTGCGCAGGCGAAATGAGGGTTCAGCCTGCCGGGCGGTCAGAAAGCCGTCCGGCATTGCGGCCCGCAATCAGCCAGTAGATGAAGCCGCCGACAATACCCGCGCCGACGAAGGCTGCGATCCAGAGCGGCATTTCCGGCCAGTCGTCCGAGCCGCGAAACGGAATGCTGCTTCCAGCGGTTCCAAGGCCGATAATGGCGCCCACCACACAATAAAATACCGACGAGCGATAGCCGCGTGCTTCGGCAAGCAGAATGACGATTGCCGCAGGCAGGACGCTGATGCCGCCTGCCAGCACGGCCACGATGAAACCGCCGACGAAAACGCTGCTCCAGAAGCCGGTCGTGGCCCAAAGCGTGGCGGCTTCCGCATTGCCGGCACCGGCCATCATGATGAAATCGTCCATCAGCGTATCGACGCCGATGCTGCGAAACAGGATTGCCGCCAGAAACCAGCCGGTTGCCAGAAGGCCGCAGCAATAGCCAAAAAGAATAACGACGAAGCGCATTATATAGTCGAATGTATCGTTCATGCGCGCTCGCTTTATCGGGTTATACGCCCGGTTATTCACCGTGTCCGGCAATCATCATGGCTTCCAGCGCGAGGCGTTCGCTCTTGCGCATGCGTTCGGATTCCGTCTTCAGCTGACCGCAGGCGGCGAGAATGTCGCGACCGCGCGGCGTGCGGATCGGCGAGGCATAACCGGCTGCATTGACGTAATCGGCAAAACGTTCGATCTGCTCCCAGTCCGAACACTGGTAGTTGGTGCCGGGCCACGGATTGAACGGAATGAGATTAATCTTTGCGGGAATGCCCTGCAGCAGCTTCACCAGAAGCTTTGCATCTTCAAGGCTGTCATTGATGTCCTTCAGCATCACATATTCGAAGGTGATGCGCTTGGCATTCGACAGGCCCGGATATTCGCGGCAAGCCTTGATCAGCTGTTCCAGCGGATATTTCTTGTTGATCGGCACCAGAATGTCGCGCAGCTCGTCGCGCACGGCATGGAGCGAAATAGCAAGCATCACGCCGATCTCATCGCCGGTGCGGTAGATTTCCGGCACGACGCCGGAGGTCGAAAGCGTGATGCGACGCTTGGAAAGCGACAGGCCATCGCCATCGGAGGCAATGATCAGGGCCTTCTTCACTTCGTCGAAATTATAGAGCGGCTCGCCCATGCCCATCATCACGATATTGGTGATCTTGCGGCCTTCGGCAGGCACCATCGCGCCGTCGGGCGTATCCTTGTCCGGAAAATCGCCGAGCCGGTCGCGGGCAGTCAAAAGCTGCGCCAGAATTTCTTCCGAAGTCAGATTACGCACCAGTTTCTGCGTGCCGGTATGACAAAAAGAGCAAGTGAGCGTGCAGCCGACCTGGCTGGAAACGCAGAGCGTGCCGCGGCCTTCTTCGGGGATATAGACGCTTTCGATCTCCACTGGACGACCGGCGCCGCGCGGTGGAAAGCGGAACAGCCACTTGCGGGTGCCGTCCTGCGAAATCTGTTCTTCGACCACTTCCGGGCGCGCAATGGTGAAATGCTGCGCTAGCATAGCGCGCAAATCCTTGGAAATATTGCGCATATCGGCGAAATCGAAAACGCCGCGCACATAGAGCCAGTGCCAGAGCTGGCTGATGCGCATTTTCACCTGACGTTCGGGAATGCCGACCTTGACCAGCGCTTCGGCCATCTCCTTGCGCGACATGCCGATCAGTGACGGCTTTGCATCCAGATTGGCGCGCACCTGGCGGGCCAGCTGGTCGCGCGTATCATCAATGGTAAGATCGAACGAAATAGACATCTGTTTTCAACTGTTAAGGGGCGACTGCGATCACGCGCGCCGATCAATCTGGGCCCGATTGCCCTTATTGCGAGGATATATGGGCCCTGTCATCTCAATATGCGAGCCTTGTTCCGCGCGCTCTTAGCATAGAATAAGGCGTCCGTCATCCCGTTCGATCATCCCGGCTGTCATGCAAGTTTGATGGAACTGATACAAAGAAAAAAGCCGGAGCATATGGCTCCGGCTCTGAAAAAGCAGCCTGTATTCGCCGAAATGGCGCTTACTTGCAGTTCTGGATCGCGGCAAGCGCTGCCGAAACACCCTTCAGCGAATAGGTGTAATTGGTCTTGGTGCCGCGCTTCGACTGCGCTTCGACCTTGAGGTCCTGACCAGACTTCATGGCGGCGATGAGCTTCGGCTCTTCGGCGGCATTTTCCATCCAACCCGACTTGCCGTTCACGAACATGGTAAAACGGTTGCTGCCCACGCTCACCGTGACCTTGGCGTTGGGGTTCAGGTCATAACCGGCCATGAACTGCGGCTCGAACGAGATGTTCTGGCCCGGCTTCTGGCTGATCAGGAAGAAATTGTCGCCGTGGTCGACCGAGGCGGGCGCCTTCACAGTCGGAACGGAGAGGACATAGCAAACCTTGCCGTTGCCCGCCTTGTAGCTATAGGCGCCCCAGGCGTCGAACTGTTTAATCTGGGTCGGTGTCTGGG
>JAEXXS010000372.1 GCA_023451915.1 Pseudomonadota bacterium
TCTTGAAGGTGTGCCGCGCGCGCAATCTGAAAGCGGCGGTTAATTTCCAACTGCGTTTCGCGCCGATGATGCTCGCGCTTTACGACGCCGTCGATAAGGGCCTGCTTGGCGAGGTGGTGGATTTTGACGCGTGGCTGGCGCTTGCCACGCCATGGGGTCTGTGGCCGTTCCTGAAAGGTCTGCCGCGCATCGAGATAGCCATGCATTCGATCCATTATCTGGATTTCATTCGCGGTCTGCTCGGCAATCCGCAAGGCGTTCACGCCAAGACCATCGGTCATCCGAACCATGACGTGGCCCAGACCCGCACCGCCGCAATCCTCGATTATGGCGACCGCATCCGTTGTGCGCTGTCGGTCAATCATGACCATGATTTTGGCCGCAAGTTCCAGGCCTGCGAGTTCCGCATTTGCGGGACCGAGGGTGCGGCCTATGTGAAACTGGGCGTCAATCTCGATTATCCCCACGGCGAGCCGGACGAGCTTTGGATCAAGCCCAAGGGCGGTGACGACTGGGTTTCCGTGCCGCTCGAAGGTGCCTGGTTCCCGGACGCTTTCCTCAATCGCATGGCGCAGTTGCAGCGTTTCGCAACAGGCGAAGATGCTGAGCTGGTTGGTTCTGTCGAAGATGCCTGGCACACCATGGCGCTGGTCGAGGCCGCTTATCAGTCGAGCGCTGCACCCGCCACGCCGCTTGCCGCAAAACCGGAGGTCTGATCATGGCCGAACAGAAAATCTACTACGAAGACTATGAAATGAACCATGTGCGCCTCACCACGGGCCGCACCATCACCGAAACGGATTTTGTGGTCCATGCCGGGCATACGGGCGATTTCTTCCCGCATCATATGGATGCGGAATTCGCCAAGACCTTGCCGGGCGGCCAGCGCATTGCGCATGGCACCATGATCTTTGCCATCGGCGTCGGCCTCACGGCGACGTTGATCAACCCGGTTGCTTTTTCCTATGGTTATGATCGTCTGCGGTTTATTCGTCCGGTACATATCGGCGACACGATCCGCACGCGGGTTACGATCAGTGCGAAGGAAGACGATCCCAAGCGCGCCACGATGGGACGCGTGACGGAACGTTGCGAAGTGCTTAATCAGCGGGATGAAGTGGTGCTTGCTTGCGATCACATCCTGCTTGTCGAACGGAAGGCTTGAAAATGACGATACGCTTTGATGGAAAAACCGCGCTGGTAACAGCCGCAGCTCAGGGGATTGGCCGCGCCAGCGCCCTGGCTTTCGCGGAAGCGGGCGCAAAGGTCTATGCGACCGACATCAACATGGATGCGCTGAAGGAGATCGAAGGCGTCAACGGCATCATCACCCGCAAGCTCAACGTGCTTGACGAGGCTGAGGTGAAGGCGCTTGTGGCCGAAATCGGTCAGGTGGACATTCTGTTCAATTGCGCAGGCGTCGTGCATGGCGGCTCCATTCTTGAAATGAAGGATGAAGACCTCGACTTCGCCGTCAATCTCAACGTCAAGGCGATGATCCGCACCATCCGCGCGGTGCTGCCGGGCATGCTGGAACGCAAGGACGGCGCTATCGTCAACATGGCTTCCGTTGCGTCGAGCGTGAAGGGCGTGCCGAACCGTTTTGCCTATGGCGTCACCAAGGCGGCCGTCATCGGCCTTACCAAGGCCGTCGCCGCCGATTATGTCGCCAAGGGCATCCGCTGCAACGCAATCTGCCCCGGCACGGTTGAAAGCCCGTCCTTGCAGGATCGTCTGCGTTCGCAGGGCGATTATGAAGAACAGCGCGCGGCCTTCATCGCCCGTCAGCCGATTGGCCGCATCGGTCAGCCGGAAGAAATCGCTGATCTCGCCGTTTATCTCGCTGGCGCGACCTACACGACCGGACAAGCGTATAATATCGATGGCGGCTGGACCATTTAGGGCAGTCGATATTCAGGCTCTGGCGGCCTGCAAATGGCATTTTTCTTCGCTTTCCGGTGCTCATGTACCTTTAAGTACATTCCGCTTCGGTTCTCGAAAAACACCATTTTCGGCACGCCATAGCCAGAATCTCAACCACCCTTAGCGCCCTCTCTTTCATCCCCCCAAAGGAGTAAACTCATGAAATTTCTTCGTTACGGTGAAGCCGGTCAGGAAAAGCCGGGCATTCTCGATGCCGATGGTGCGATCCGCGATCTCTCCGCCCATGTAAGCGACCTTTCCGGTGCGGCTCTGGCCCCCGATGCGCTGGCCAAGCTTGGCGCTGTCGACGTCAATTCGCTGCCGAAGGTTGAAGGCAATCCGCGCCTTGGTCCCTGCGTTGCTGGCACTGGCAAGTTCATCTGCATCGGCCTCAACTATGCCGACCACGCCGCAGAATCCGGCATGGCCGTGCCGCCAGAGCCGGTCATCTTCATGAAGGCCACCTCGGCCATCGTCGGCCCCAATGACGACGTTCTCATCCCGCGCGGCTCGGAAAAGACCGACTGGGAAGTCGAACTCGGCATCGTCATCGGCAAGACCGCGAAATACGTCTCGGAAGACGATGCGCTGGATTACGTCGCTGGTTACTGCACGCTGCATGACGTTTCAGAACGCGCTTTCCAGATCGAGCGCTCCGGTCAGTGGACCAAGGGCAAGTCCTGCGACACGTTCGGCCCGACCGGCCCATGGCTGGTGACGAAGGACGAAGTTGCCGACCCGCAGAACCTGAAAATGTGGCTCACCCTCAATGGTGAAACCAT
>JAEXXS010000440.1 GCA_023451915.1 Pseudomonadota bacterium
GCACCTTCGCCGCCTTCGAATGTGATGAATAATCCTGACACTCTGGCTTCCGCATTACGTTCTGAAAAGATTGAATAGCCGCAAGAGCTTGATTCAAGTTCATACCGGCCTTTGGCGGTCAGGTCGAGAATTTTGAGCAAGTCTCAAAAACTGTCTAAAGATATTTCCGCAGCCAACCGGTTGAAAGTTCAACCGCGCTGCTCCAGGCTCGTTGGGCAAGAGATCCTTTCTCGACGGATTGCGCTGCATATAGCGGCACTTGCTGAACCATATTGCCGTTGAGGTCGAATTCCAGAAGGCCGACCTTGCTGTCCGCGTCTACTGGCGCATGCAGCGGCCCCTCATAAATGAACCGCGCTTTCAGCTTCTCCCGCCCCTCTTTCGGCAGCAGCAATTCGACATCGTCTTTGACTTTCAGTGAAACGCTGGCCTGTGTACCGCCGAAGACCTGCGCTTGCCCCACAATATCGTTTGCCGAATAAAGACGCATATCATCAAAGGACGTCATGCCCCATTGAATAAGCTTTCTGGCTTCCTCTTCGCGCTCCTTGATACTGGCAAGACCGCTCAATGCAAGGAACAGACGTCTCCCATTTTGCTGAGCCGATGCAACAAGCGCATAGCCAGACGCTTCCGTATAACCGGTTCCCATGCCATCTGCGCCAACATCCAGCCGCAAAAGCGGATTGCGGTTGCGCTGCGTGATGTTGTTCCAGGTAAAAGCTTCCTGCGAATAATATTTGTAGAAATCTGGGTGAGCCGAGTGAATATGGCGCGCAAGCTTGATCAGATCATCCAGCGTGACCGACTGTCCATCTGCCGGCAAACCGGTCGAATTCACGAACACGGACTTGGTAAGGCCCAGTTCCTTGGCCCGCTGGTTCATCCGTTCAGCGAAGCTCTGCTCGCTTCCAGCCATTCCCTCGGCCAGAATGATCGCACCATCGTTAGCCGACTGAACAATTAGCCCCTGAAGAAGATCCGCGACGGTCGGTGAAGACTTGATGCGGGCGAACATGGTTGACGTGCCCGACGGTGCACCGCCGGTGCGCCAGGCATTTTCACTGACAATGTAAGGGGTCTCAAGTGTTGTCTGCGCCTTCTCCAGCGCTTCAAACACCACCTCCGCCGTCATCAGCTTGGCAAGCGATGCAGGCGGGATCGGTGTTTCTGCACCTTTTGAGAGAAGCACAGTGCCACTGCGGTCATCGATCAGCAGGGCTTGCGGCGCTTTAGTCACAAGCGCGGTCTCAGCCGGCGCAGCGACGACCACAAAAGGCACCAGAACGGTAGCGATTCCCACCGTTCCTGCCGTTAAAAGCCCAGCGATTCGTGAATGAAGCCCCATGGAAATCCCGTTACGACAGCAAGGTTGCAAGCTTACGCAACGAATTCGGCTAAAATCAATCCTTCAAACTGCATCACTCAAATATGATGCGATCGATTAATCCATGCGGACAACGAATGCGTTCTTTGCTCCAGCCTTCCAGGCGGCGCGCAACAGGGCATCGTTACCACCTTTTTCCGCAACGGCGGTCAGCTCGTAGAATTCGCCCTTTTCAGTCGGCACCTTGGTGCGGCTGATTTTAGCCGTTTTCGGCAAAGCGCGTTGCATCTTTTCCGCGGCTTCAAGCGTATCAAACAGACCCAACTCGACATATTCGCCGTGCTCTTCCGCGTTGCGACGCTTCCATGCGTTGGAAATTGCGCTCTGCGTCAGGATGCTGCCATAGGTGCGTTCTTCCGTGTAGGCGCTCGCAGCGATGCGGTCAGACGCATAACCCGCCAGTCCAGTAACATGACCGGCATTGGCCATACCAAAGCTGGAATTCGGCTTGCGCGATGGCGTTGGCACATTTGGCGGTAAAATCGGTGCAGGGCCGGAAGCATCGCCATAGGCCGGATTGACCGAGAACGGCGATTCCTGTGGAACCGGCGCATAGCCCGGCATAGGGGCGCTTTGCGGGGCCATGGCTGGCATTGGAATGCGTGACTTTGGTGATGTTGGCGTCGGGCCATTCATCGCCATCATGACGCCTGTTGCCGGCTGACCGATCATATCGCCGCCAGCGGGCCGATAGGATGCCAGCAGATAGGCGTCGTCATTGCCTTCCAAAGGCGCGCGCCCGACATATTCCACCTTCACATTGGCGGTGCCGTGATGTTGATAATCGAGCATCTCCGCCGCCTTCTGCGACAGATCGATCACGCGGTCATATTCGTAGGGACCGCGATCATTGACACGCACAATGACCGAGCTGCCGGTATCCATATTGGTGACGCGGGCATAGCTCGGCAGCGGCATGGTCGGATGCGCCGCCGTCAGATGCGCCATATCATAGACTTCGCCGTTGGCGGTCAGTCGGCCATGGAAAGCCTCACCATACCAGGACGCACGTCCGACAGCCGTGTAATTTTTGTCTTCCTTGGGATAATACCAGCGGCCCTTGACCTTGTAAGGCTGGCCTGTCTGATCGCGTCCGCCGCCGCGCGGCAGCGGTTTTCCGGTGCCATAGGCGACACGGGGACTGGCCTTCACGCCATATTTGGACTCGGCGAAATATTCCTTGGAGCGCTTGGGTTTAGATTTGCCCTGTGGTGGCGTGGCGCAACCGGCCAGAGCAACGGCCAAAGCCATGAAGGTCATCATGGCGACCGAGCCGCGCTTGTCACGCAACATTGTCGCCTTCTCGCTGACCGAAATTTTCAGCCCACGCTTCGAACTCATACGCCACACGCCCGTTACTCAACACGCAGCCCAAAACGCTGGCTGCACTTTACATAATTCCAGTGATGTCACCGATTTATTGACGGATCATTAAAACTTTCAGAAAAGCCGCAATTTGAGTCGCTGCACGCACAAGATGATTAACGGAGCAACCTTTCGCCTCCCTGAATTGTGGAACCAACCTGCCCCCAACAGAGTTGAAAACGCACAACAAGGAGAACATCATGTTTCGAGCACTCATTCTGTGGCTTTTGGGCGTACCATTTATTCTCGTGCTGATTATCTGGTATTTTTTCTTCTAAAGACGGAACATTTGCAGGACTATTCCGTTGTAGAAGTGGCTCTCTTGACCTCTGAGCCAGTCACCTAACGTCATGATTAGGCCCGCGCTTCATTGCTGCGGGCCCTTTTTTTGTTTGGTTTTCAGCGAGGACGGGCCGATGGGCCGGGAATAAGCGCGTTGATCGCCCGGCGATGCAGCTTGAAATGCGCCGGTGTCCAGGTGGAAAGCTCGCCATCGGTATTGACCGCGCGTGGTTTTTTGGTGCGGACAATCACTTCCGTCGTTGGAAA
>JAEXXS010000430.1 GCA_023451915.1 Pseudomonadota bacterium
CGAGTTCACCCGAACCATCACAGCAATGGCGCGTATCGACAAATACCCGTCCGGCACGACGGAACACGTCATCATCGGCTTCACGCATGTCTGGCATATAGGCACCGATCAGATCAACATGAGCGCCCTCTTTGAGGAGCTTTCCCTTAACCAGCGGACTGGTCGACATGGTGACACACGATATCACGTCCGCCGTCGAGACTGTGTTATCGAGATCCTCCACGGCAACGATGTTGACGCCAGCAATGTCAATTCGGCTGGCAAGTTTTTCCGCCCTGTCGAAGTTGCGGTTCCAGATTAAGACTTGATCGATCGACGGTCGGCTGGCGCAATGAGCCTGCACCACTTGGGGCGCTAGCCCCCCGGCACCAACCACCAGCAAGGTACGGGCGTCCTTGCGCGCCAGCAGGCTGGCGCCAAGTGCCGAATCTGCCGCCGTCTTCTTGAAGGTTTCAATGGCGCCATCACAGACCATGAGTGCTTCGCCGGTCAGGCCGCTGAACAGCGTTACCGTGCCCTGGATCGAAGATTGGGCCACAGGAAGTTTGACATTCGCAGGGAAAACACCGACCAGCTTGACGGCAACCGCCTCCCCTTCGAGCCAGGCTACCAGGGACACAAACTGGTTGTCTGCGCTTTTCCGATCCTGAAGCACGGTAGTGTCGCTTTGCGGTCGTTTGCCGCTCGCATGCGCTTGACGCAAGGCTTCGATCAATCCCGGATAATCGAGCGCGGCTTCGGTTTGCTCTGCATTGAGAATTATCATCATTCGTTCCTGTCACGCCACGCGCTTCAAAAAACTTTTAGTACGCGGATGTTGTGGATTGCCCATAACCTTTTTAGGCGGGCCGGATTCAACAATCACGCCACCATCCATGAAAATCAGATGGTCGGCGACTTCGCGAGCGAAGTTCATTTCATGCGTGACGACAATCATGGTCACGCCATCTTCGGCCAACTGGCGCATCACCGCCAGAACCTCACCGACCAGTTCCGGATCAAGAGCTGATGTGGGTTCATCAAAAAGCATCAGCCGAGGCTGCATCGCCAATGAACGGGCAATCGCCACGCGTTGCTGCTGCCCACCGGAGAGCTGGTCGGGATAATAATTCGCGCGCTCGGTAAGGCCGACTTTTTCCAGCAGCTTCATCGCTGCGGCGGTGGCCGACTGGCGACCTATCTTGCGTACGATCATAGGCGCCTCGATGATGTTTTCCACCACGGTCTTATGGCGGAAGAGATGGAAGCCCTGGAACACCATGCCCATTTTCTGGCGCTGGCGTGCCAGTTCGTTGAAGGACATCGTATAAAGCCGCTCACCCTGCCAACGCATGCCGATCGGCTCGCCTTCCAGCAACACGGCACCGGAATCCGGCACTTCGAGATAGTTCAGGCAGCGCAGCAATGTGCTTTTGCCGGAGCCGGATGGGCCGACAATGCAGGTCACGTCCCCCTTTTCCACCGTCATGTCGATGCCGTCGAGCACCCGGTGATTGCCAAAAGATTTGGTCAGTCTTTCCACCTGCAGCAGTGGCAAGCTCGCGGGCGTTTCATTCATTTTTGATATCCAAGCGCAAATTTGAAGGGCAGCAGTCTGGACAGGAATGACGCGGAACGGGTGATCTGCCGGGATTTCAGGTGGTTCTCGATATGGTGTTCGATGATCGTCAGGGCGGTTGACAGAATGAGATACCAGATCGTAGCCACGATCAGCAGCGGAATGGTCTGATATGTGCGCGAATAAATCATTTGCGCCGAATAGAGCAGATCGGGCAAGGCAAGCACGCTGACCAGCGACGTGAATTTCAGCATTGAAATGGTGTCATTGCCGATCGGCGGAATGATAATACGGATTGCCTGCGGCAGCACGATGCGCTTCATGATCTGAAACCGCGTCATGCCAAGTGTCGCGGCGGCCTCGGTCTGGCCCGGGTTGATCGCCTGGATGCCAGCGCGGATGGTTTCGGCGGCATAGGCGCTTTCTGTAAAGGACAGGCCAAGCAATGCTGCACTCATCGGCGTGATCAGCGTGTTCATGTCCCAGGACCACAAGGTCGGCCCGAACGGAATGCCAATGGTCAGATTGGGAACCAGAAGCGCCAGATTGTACCAGAAAATCAGCTGAACCAGGGGTGGAACGCCGCGAAAGAACCATATCCACAGCCAGCTTGCCCATTGCAGCACCGGATTGGCCGAAAGGCGCATCACGGCCAGTATGATGCCGATTGCAAAACCGAAGATCATTGCGGCAAAAGTCAGGAACAGCGTGCGCGCCAAGCCAGCGAGAATGTCGGGATGAAACATGTAGCGCACAACAATGTTCCATTGCAGGTTCTCATTGGTCGCCAGCATATTGACAAAACTCAATGCGATCAGAATGAGCACGGCGCCGGTGATCCATCGAGACGGATGGCGCACGGGTATCGGTTTGACACTATGTATATCCGGCCGGTGCGCGACCGTCTTTGCTGTTCTTGCCATGATTTACTCCAGACTACCGTATCGTGTTTAGCGAAATTCGTATTCGAACTCACCAAACCCGCCAGCCCGTGTTCCGGGCCGGCCCTTGTGTGATGGACCGCGGCTGTATTCGCACCGCCGCCGGCTGACGGCGTTCTCCTTCAATCAGCCCTGACTATTTTGGCTCCGGATCGTCCTTAGTAACCAGAACCGCCTTTTCCAGGGTGCCGGCGCCATCAACGCCCCACTTTGCCATGATTTCCTTGTAGGAGCCGTCATCGATCATGGACTGGATGGCATCACGGAAAACTGGCCCAAGCGCATCACCCTTGCGCACGCCAATGCCGTTGAAGACCGGATTGCTGACCAGTTCAGATACGCTGAAGCGCCCCGTAATCTTGGCCATATAGTGCATTTTTGCCGATCCGGCCGCCACCATCTCAACACGCCCCGAGGACACAGCCAGTTCGGCGGCGTTCTGGGTGGTGAATTGCTGCAGGTTAATCGGCTTCTCACCGGCGGATTCGCACAATTCCGCGCTCTTTTCCTTCAGATATTGGTAGTCCCAGGCACCTGTCATCACTGCAACGCTATGGCCGCACAGATCTTTTTCCGACTTGATGGAAAAGTCCTTGCCTTTCAAGAAGGCATAGGCGGTGCCTTCCTTGCGCTGAGGAATGAAATCAAGCGAATCAAGCCGTTCCGGCGTCACACCGAAGGAAGAAAATCCGGCGTCAAAACGCTTGCTGGCCAGGCCCGGAATGATGGCGTCGAAACTGGTTGCGGTAAATTCGAATGTCACGCCAATGCGTTCCGACATGGCTTTGGCCATGTCGATGCTCCAGCCTTTCAGGACGCCGTCTTCGACAAACTCGTCCGGTGGCCAGTCATTGAAGGCAGCAATCTTGACGCCCTTCCTGTAATTCTCCGGCACAGCGTCCTGTAGTGCCTTGATCGGTGCGGCATGCACCGAGGTGATGCTGGCGGCCGTGGCCAGCGCCGCCAGCGCTACCATCATGCGCCGGGATGCGGTTTTGCGACGATTGGTCATTTATCTCCCCTTTGATTGGAATTTTATCCCCGTTCGGGGCTCGTCTTCTACTTGCGTTGCTGATAATGATATGCGAACGTTCTCACAATATAGCCATTGATTAATCGCATCCGTCAAGTTGAAAGTTGAGATCAGGCCCATCATCGCCTATGAAACGGTACGGGTATTGAGCAGCGTGAAACTGCTTGGAAGGAACGCGCAGACATGAGTGAACGACGCGCCGACAAGACGACCATTGCCGATGTGGCGCGCCTGGCCGGCGTCAGCACCGCGACCGCCGGACGTGTATTGGGCGGCTATGGCTATACCAGCGAAGAAATCCGCGACAAGGTGAAGAAATCCGCTGATATGCTGGGCTATCGCCCCAATCTGCTGGCACGCAGTCTTATCACCGGGCGCAGCAAGACCATAGGCGTTGTCGCGGGCGACATGCAAAGCCCGTTTTACGCCAGTATTCTGCGCGGTATTTCCGATGTGGTTCGTGCGCGCGGCTTTGGC
>JAEXXS010000434.1 GCA_023451915.1 Pseudomonadota bacterium
GATACACTGGCTGCGGTATATCAACTTGCCCCCTCGATATACCGGAACAAGGCTTCGAGGGATATTTTCCCTCGAAGTCTGGGGGTTATGGGTGTTTCCGATGAAATGTGCCTACTTCGTGCGCCCGCACATAGGCGGGACATATTCGGTGTTCACGCGGATGCGCGCGTCACTGGCGCGCTCGGACGTTGAGTTGCGCTGGCTTGCGACGGGTGCTGCGGGCGATACTGTCAGCGTACCGGAAGGGCAGGGACTGGAGGATGCCGAGCGGCAGGGCGATGCCATTGACCGCATGGGCGTTCTCGATGAAGAAACTCGCGCCAAGCGCATTGTCGATTTTCTCCGCGATAATCGGTTCGATGCGGTCTTCGTCAATGTGCTCTCGCAGCGCTTCGAAACCAATCTCGTACGCTATCTGCCCGCCGATATTCTGCGCATCATGATCGTCCACAGCATCACGCCGGGCACCTATGAGGCGGCGCGGGCAATCCGCGATCATGTTCATGCGACGGTCGGCGTGTCCAACCGCTGCCGCGACGATCTTGTGCGCGGCTATGGTTTCGATGCCGGTCGGACGTTGGTTATCCCGAACGGCTTGAGCCGCGATCCGCATGTTGGACGCGCGCCATCGCGCAGCGCGGACGGGAAGCCGATCCGGCTTTTGCATCTGGGCCGTATAGACGACAGTTCCAAGGGGGTGTTCTGGCTGCCGGGCATTCTGCGGCGGCTCAGCTGTAATTATCACCTGACGGTTGCGGGCGATGGGCCGGACCTCGAAGCACTGCGCCACAAGCTTGTGCCCTTCGGCGACAAGGTCAGCTTTACCGGCTGGGTTGCGCCCTCCGAAGTGTCATGGCTGGTCAGCCAACACGATGCGCTGGTCATGCCTTCGCGCTACGAAGGGTGCCCGATGACGCTGATGGAAGCGATGAGCCAGGGATGCCCTGCCGTCGTATCGCGCATTGCGGGCGTGACCGACATGATCATCACCGATGGCGAAGACGGGATGCTTTTTCCCATTGGCGATTGCGGGCGGGCGGCGGCGCAGATCGACCGGCTTGCCGGGGATTCGCATCTGCACAACCGCATGGCGGAAGCCGCCGTTAAGAAAGTCACGTCAACCTTCGACAGCGATATTGTCGGCGGCGCTTACGTAAGCCTGCTGCAACAACTGCACCGGCAACGCCCGGAAATTGCGCCGCCATTGGCATTGTCGCAATGGTCCATGCCGAATGCGCTGCATAAGAATTTGCGCAGCCGCTTGCCGCAACCGGTCAAGAACTGGCTGCGTCGCGTGCGGGAGCGCATGCATGCGGGATGGTCCGCCGCCTGAGCGGATGCCAAGCAATTGAAGGATTTCGCCATGAACCTGTTCACATCGCAGTTTCGCAATTCCCAATTGCTGAGCAGCAGGGCCCATGCGCTTATTCCCGGCGGCTGTCACACCTATGCCAAGGGCGACGATCAGTATCCGGTCCTCGCTCCGGGCTTCATCCAGCGTGGTTGCGGCGCGCATGTCTTCGATGTCGATGGCAATGAATATATCGAATATGGCATGGGCAACAGGGCCGTGGGTCTGGGCCACGCTTATCCCCCGGTGCTGAAGGCCGTGCGCGATGCGCTGGAGGACGGGTGCAACTTCACGCGCCCAAGCGCGATTGAAGTGGATTGCGCGGAGCGTTTTCTTGAACTGATCGACACTGCCGAGATGGTCAAGTTCTGCAAGGACGGTTCGGACGCCACATCCGGTGCCATGCGCCTGGCGCGCGCTTACACCGGCCGTGACATGATAGCCTGCTGTGCGGATCATCCGTTCTTTTCAACCGATGACTGGTTCATCGGGACGACGAAGATGAATGCGGGCATTCCGGCATCGGTTTCTGCCCTGACGGCGACCTTCCGCTATAATGATATCGCCAGCGTAAAGGCTTTGTTTGAGGATTATCCGGGGCGTATTGCGGCCATCATTCTGGAGCCTGCGCGCGCCGATGATCCGAGGGACAATTTTCTGCACGAAGCGATGCGTGTCGC
Source organism: Pseudomonadota bacterium (assembly GCA_023451915.1). Next base: position 2,032 of record JAEXXS010000434.1, read on the forward strand.
CCATGAAAATGGTGCGCTTTTCGTGCTCGATGAAATGATCACCGGCTTCCGCTGGCACAGGCAAGGCGCGCAAAAACTCTACAATATTGTTCCGGACCTTTCCTGCTTCGGCAAGGCGCTCGGCAATGGCTTTGCCATCTCGGCGCTTGCTGGCAAGGCCGAATATATGCAGCTCGGGGGTCTCAGCCAGACGGAGTTTCCGCGCGTGTTTCTCCTGTCGACCACGCATGGTGCGGAAACGCACGCTATGGCCGCCGCTATGGCGACCATGGCCGTTTACCGCGATGAACCGGTCATCGAGCACCTGTATGAACAAGGTGCCAAGCTTGCCAAGGGAATGAACGAGGCGATTACCCGCTATGGACTGGGAAACCACGTCAGTACGGTTGGACGTGACAGTTGCCTCGCCTATGCGACGCTGGACGAAACCGGCGCGCCGTCGCAGGCGTTTCGCTCGCTGTTTCTTCAGGAGACCATCCGGCGCGGCGTCCTGATGCCTTCACTGGTGGTCAGCTATACCCATAGCGATGACGATATTGCCAAGACGGTCGATGCGATTGATGGTGCTCTCGCCATCTACGCACGGGCGTTGAATGACGGCGTCGGGGCCTATCTGACGGGACGTCCATCGCAGGTGGTTTATCGCCGCTTCAATGAAAGCGTGAATGCATGTCCGCCCGCGACGCTCTGAGAGGGATGCTGGCAGGTTTGCTCGCATTTGTGATGCTGAATGGGACGGTGCAAGCCGCGATGGAGGTCAAGCTTCCAATCCATGTCAGCGAAAACCACCGCTATTTTGAAGATGCAACCGGCAAGCCGTTTCTGATGCAGGGCGACACCGCATGGTCATTGATTGTCCAGCTGAAACGCGATGATGTTGATCTCTATTTGAAAGACCGCCGCAAGCGCGGTTTCAACACCCTGCTGGTCAATCTGCTGGAGCATCAGTTTTCCAGCAATCCGCCTGCCAATGCCTATGGGGAGAAACCGTTCAAAGACACGGCATTCGGCGAGATTAATCCGCGCTATTTTGACCACGCCGCATGGGTGATCGAGCGGGCGCAGGCGCTTGGCTTTGTGGTTCTGCTCGCCCCGGCCTATCTTGGCGCGAATGGCGGCGGGCAGGGCTGGTATCTGGAAATCGAAGCCGCAGGGCCGCAACGCATGCGCGCCTATGGCGAAGCCGTGGCGCGCCGGTTTGCCAAATATACAAATATTGTCTGGGTGTTGGGCGGCGATTTTGATGCGCCGGATAAACGGCTGGTGTCCAGCCTGGCGGAAGGCATCGCGGCGATTTTGCCGGATGCGCTGCAAACCGTGCATACGCGCCGCAATACCGACACAGCCGCAGTCTGGTCCGACGCCAAGTGGCTCTCCATTGACACGGTCTATGACTATGACGACGTTCATAGCTCTGTGCTGGCGCAGACCAAAGCCAACCGAATGCCGGTTATTTTGATCGAAACGCTCTACGAAAATGAGCATGGCACAAAGGCGCAGATGATACGGCAGAACGCCTATGGCGCGCTGCTGGCCGGAGCGGTCGGGCAGTTCTTCGGCAATAGTCCGATCTGGCATTTTGGCGGGCCGGGTGTGTTCGACTCCGATCGGGATTGGCGGCAAGAGCTGAACAGTCCCGGTGCGCGGTCGATGACGGTTCTGCGAAAACTGTTTGCGGTTCTACCATGGACCGATCTTCAGCCTGACCGCAGCGGCCAGATTACGGCTGCGCAGAACCTTTATGCTGCATCGTTTGCAGGCGGGACAGGCGCGGTGATCTATGGCGAGGCAGGCAGCTTTTCCGTGAGCAGGGCCGCGGTGAAAGCTGGCCTTGATGTCACATGGATCGACCCTTCTTCCGGGATTGGGACTCAAGCCGCCACGCCGCAGGAAAATGGCCAGACGCTGACCTTTCGCACGCCAGCAGAAAAGAATGCGGGTGGCGATGGTGATTGGATTTTGCTGATCGGCAAGCCGGGCCAGTTTGCGCTTAACCGAAAGGGGTAGGCGCTACGTCCTTTCGCTGCCGTGTACCCCGCTTGTCTTTAACCGGATATGCCTTCGGTCAAATCGCTACCCCCACTGCCACGTGATTAACTTGGATTATTGGGGATGCAGAGGAAACGACTATGAAAGTGCTGGTTACCGGAAGTCAGGGTTATATCGGATCGGTCATGGTGCCGATCCTCGTTCATGCAGGTCATGAGGTATCGGGCTACGATATCGGTCTTTACGAGCACTGTCTGTTCGAAGAAGGTGGCGCGGTTGTCCATGTGCCGACGCTGCGCAAGGACGTGCGCGATGTGTCGCCGCGCGATCTGGAAGGTTTCGATGCG
>JAEXXS010000169.1 GCA_023451915.1 Pseudomonadota bacterium
CGTCTGCGTTTCTGCACGGAGCTTGGCATCATCGATCTTGAACCCAAGGAAATCGCCATCCTCCCGCGCGGCCTCGTCTACCGCGTCGAGGTGCTTGAGGGACCATGCCGCGGTTTCGTCTGCGAGAATTATGGCCAGAAATTCAATTTGCCGGGCCGTGGTCCTATCGGGGCCAACTGCCTTGCCAATCCGCGCGATTTCAAATCGCCGGTCGCGGCTTATGAAGACAAACAGGCGCGCTCGCGTGTGGTCATCAAATGGTGCGGCCAGTTCCACGAGACATGGATCGACCATTCCCCGCTTGATATCGTGGCGTGGCACGGCAATTACTGCGCCTATAAATATGACCTGCGCACCTATTCTCCGGTTGGCGCGATTTTATTTGACCACCCCGATCCGTCGATCTTCACAGTGCTGACGGCGCCATCGGGACAGGAAGGCACGGCCAATATCGACTTCGTGCTGTTTCGCGAACGCTGGCTGGTGGCGGAACATTCCTTCCGCCCACCTTGGTATCATAAGAATATCATGTCCGAACTGATGGGTAATATTTATGGCGTCTACGATGCCAAGCCGCATGGCTTCGCGCCGGGTGGCATCAGCCTGCACAATTGCATGTTGCCGCACGGTCCAGACCGCGACGCCTTTGAAGGCGCGTCGAACGCCGAACTGCGCCCTGAAAAGCTCGACAATACGATGAGCTTCATGTTCGAGACGCGCTTTCCCCAGCATCTGACGGAATTCGCCGCGCACGAGGCTCCCATGCAGGAAGAATATATCGAGGTCTGGAATCATCTCGAAAAGAAGTTCGACGGCACGCCCGGCGTGAAGTGATGCGCAAAGCATCGTGGGCTGCGGCTTGTAATTGAGGGCACGCGAAGACGATGACTTTAAAATCAGGAGATGGACTTTGGCTTTGATCCGGTCCTGGGTGGAGAGCGCCAATCATGCGGATTGTCCCTTTCCCCTGAACAATCTGCCCTATGGTGTATTTTCGGTGAGTGATGACGCGCCGCGTTGCGGCGTTGCCATTGGCGATAGGATACTCGATCTCGCTCAATGCGAAGCGGCGGGTCTCCTCAATGCCAATGGCACTTTCGCCGAACCGCAACTCAACGGCTTCATGGCATTGGGCCGCGCCAGATGGGACGAGGTGCGGACAGTGCTGACGGCGCTTTTGCGCGAGGGTGGCGATACAAGCCTGCCTCTGGTGTCGATGGCTAATGCCCGGTTGCATCTGCCGATCCGCGTGACGGAATTTACCGATTTCTATGCTTCGAAAAACCATGCCTTCAATGTGGGCGTGCTGTTTCGCGGGCCGGAAAATGCCTTGCCGCCGCAATGGAGCCATATGCCGATCGGCTATAATGGCCGCGCCTCCTCTGTTGTGGTGACGGGTACGCCGATCCGGCGTCCGATGGGGCAGATCAAAGGGGAAGAGGGGCCGGTATGGGACCGGTGTAGAAAGCTCGATCTGGAACTGGAGCTTGGCGCTATCGTCGGCATCGACAGCACGATGGGAGAACGCGTTAGCGTCGAGCAGGCGGAAGACATGATCTTCGGCTATGTACTGCTCAATGACTGGTCCGCCCGCGATATCCAGGCCTGGGAATACCAGCCGCTGGGGCCTTTCCAGTCAAAGGCTCTGGGAACGACCATCGGCGCCTGGGTTGTGACGCAGGCCGCCCTTGAACCGTTCCGCAGCACTGGCGCGCAGCGCGTCAATCCGCTTCTGCCTTATCTGCAGGACGACCGACCGGGATTGTACGATCTCGCCATCGGCTGGACCATGAACGGCCAGCGGATGGCAGAGACGAATTATAATGTCATGTATTATTCGAGCGCGCAGCAGCTGGCGCATCATACCGAAACCGGCTGCCCGATGCGGGTTGGCGATCTGCTCGGCTCCGGCACGATTTCCGGTCCGAGCCTCGACCAGACCGGCGCACTTCTGGAAATGACGCAGAACGGCAAAAACCCGGTTACAGTGAATGGCGAGAGCCGCACCTTCATCGAGGACGGCGACGAGATCGGCCTGTTTGCGGAAGCCAGAGGCGATGGCTATCGCATCGGTTTCGGGCCTTGTGTCGGCAAAATCCTTCCAGCACGGACATGACGCACGCCTGCCGTGAGGCCTCTCTTTAACCGGCTAAGGATGCGCTGAGCAAAAGCGCGCCGGTCAGTGCAATGAAGAGCGCAGCGCAGACTTCGATTGCCGCCTTCAACCGCCCGGACATGACGCTGCTGCCCGCAAAACGCAGGGCAACATTTTTGGCGGTGACGGCGAGTGTTGCGAGTACCGCCACGGTGATAAATGTCCCGAAAGCCATGGCGAAAACCGAGAGCAATCCGCCCAGCATCAAGCCGTTGAGCAGCGCGAATGTCAGCACGATCAGCGCCCCGGAACAGGGGCGAAGACCGACCGAAAAGATCGCCGACCAGGCGGTTGTCCAGTTGAAGTTATCGCCAAGCGTCGCGGGATCGGCGATATGGGCATTGCCGCAGGCGGTGCAGACATCGCTATCGCCGATGAAGACATGGTCTGCGGCAACCGCCGCCGCTGCGGCGGGCTTGTAGTTGAGTTTGACCGCGCTGCCGCCTGCTGCCGCGCGCGTCGTCTGCGAAATGCTCCCCTGCCATGCCGGGCCGCTTGCCATGGCCGGTTGCGGCGCGCTCGCAAAAAGCGGTGCTGCATCTTTGGGTTTGCGGAACAGAAGCGGCAGCTTGCGTGCCAGCAGCCACAGGCCGAAAAACAGCACCAGCGCAAAGCTGGTAATCTCCATATAGCGGGCGGTCTGGTTCATCGAAATGCCGGTGCCGCGCAGCACCAGCCAGGCCAGGCCGACCACGACAATCGCCATGATGGCTTGGAGCAGCGACGAGATGAAAGACAGGAAAATGCCGCGCCGCAGCGCCGTTTCATTGGCGATCATATAAGACGAGATCACCGCTTTGCCGTGGCCCGGACCGGCGGCATGGAATATCCCGTAGATAAAGGAAAGGCCGATCAGAATGGACGCCTGCCACGGGTCTTCGCGCATGGCTTTCAGCGCGGTGGTCATGGCCAGATAGAATGCGCGCTGCTGCTCGTTCATCCAGAGAATGATATGCGCGAAGGGTCCGGTCGGCTTCATGGCCACCTCATTCGCACCGATGCCGAGCGACGATTGCGCAAGTGCCTGCGCAGCAATGATCATCAGGCAGGCGGTGAGTATGAGCGTCGCCGTTCTCTTCATCGGCTCGTCTATCCTTTCGCTGCGCAGTCGATTTCAAGGCGGGTGGCAAAAATCTTCGACATATTGGTGCCTGCCGGATCATTGAAGAAAGCTTCGGTCAGCGTTGCCTGATTTTGCGCGATAGCCTGATCCGGATCGGGGCGCACCACCGTCGCCTTACAATCCTTGGGCAATCCTTTGACGATCAGATCCTTGTCGCTGACATAATCGATCGCGGTATAGAATGTCGGGTCATAGACGCCGAAACTGACCTTATGGCCGGGTTGCAGCTTCAGCGGCTTGGCAGGCTTGCTGGTGAAGACGATCAGCAGCCGGTTGTCGGTGAAGGCGGCGGCAAGATCGTTTGGCCTTGCCATCGCAACGTCCTTGCCGTCTTCCAGAACGGTCTGGAAATATTTGAATTCGGCAATGGATTCATTGATGACATGGCCGAGATCGATCAACTCTTTTTGGTCGAGCTTGAGATCGCCATTCTTGTCGAATTCCATCAGCACGGTCGAGGAAAACACATCGTCGAAGCGCCAGACATGAGCGAGCTTCTGAACCGTTCCGTCGGGTGCGATGGTGAGTTCCAGACGCGCTTCGGCAAAGACATGCGGATGGGCAAGCGCCACCGTCGGCACAAGGCCCGCGGCCAAAAGGGCCGCTGCGATGATCCGGGCGAACCGGCCTTTGAACCGTGACGACGAAACCTGCATGAAATCTTCCGTAAGTATTTCCTAATGCTCAAAGCCGAAGACGGCGAAAGTGGGACGCTTATCCCAAAACGCCAATAGTTTTATGAAGTCGGGTTCTTCGTGGAAGCGTTCTGCTCGCGTTCCTTGAACCATTGCGTGAGAAAATCCACCAGCGCGCGGATTTTCGCCGGAAGATAGCGGCGATGCGGATAGACCGTGTAGATGCCGCCATCCTTGACGATGAATTCGTCGAGACAGGCGATGAGCCTGCCGCGCTCGATTTCCTCTTCCGCGATAAAAGCGGGCAACATGCTGAAACCGAGCCCCGCCAGTGCCGCATTCTTGGTGGCCACCGGGCTGTTGACTTCGATCGGACCATTGACCGGCACAGTCATCATTGAGCCGTCCGTATTGCGGAAATGCCAGTTGTTGCGGGAGCGGGCATTGGTGTCGATGATGCAGGGTCTGTCGGTCAGGTCTTCCGGGCGTTCGGGCTTGCCGACGCGGGCAATAAGTGCCGGTGCGCCGCACAGGATGGAATGGAAGGGTGAAAGCCTCTTTGCAATGAGGGAGGAATCCTGCAAACGCGTGATGCGGATGGCGAGGTCGAAACCTTCCTCAACCAGATCGACAAAACGGTCGTCCAGCCGCACGTCCAGCACGATTTCAGGATGGGCAAGGCAGAAATCGATCAACGACTGGCCGATTACCGCATCGGCAAAAGTGCGCGGCGCGGAGAGTTTTATGCGCCCGCGCGCGTCAGAGCTGGTTTCGCTGACGGCATCCTGAAGCGCGTCAATCTCGCGGATAATTTCAACAGCACGGTGATAATAGGTGTGTCCTGCCTCGGTTAGCGAGAACTGGCGCGTGGTGCGGTTGAGAAGGCGCGCGCCCAGTTCGTCCTCCAGTTCGCGCACATATTTGGACAACAGCGCCTTGGAACGCCCGATTTTTCGCGCTGCGGCAGAAAACCCTTCCGCCTCGACCACGTCGATAAAGGCGCGCATACGTGTCAGCGTGTCCATCTGCGTCAGCCCCGCGTTTCGAGAATGGTTTTGCCAAGCGCGATCAGCGCCCGATCGCTGCCACGTGGCCCAATGAGAGAAATGCCGAACGGCGCGCCGTGCACTTCGCCCAGCGGTAAGGTGATTTGCGGCAGGCCCGAAAGCACGGAAAGACACAGAAGGCGCAAGGCTTGTTCACGATAGGCCTGCAACGCTTCGAAAGGTTGGTTGGCGAGTGGTGCTGCCCCCGGAACGGTGGGCAAAGCGAGCACGGCATGATCCCCGATGATCGCCTCAAGCTCCTGCGTGAAACGCGCTCGCCTCGTCCGCTGCTGCGCCACGATATCGGGCGTCATCTGCGAGCCATAGGTAAAACGATCACCGACCCCTGGACCAAGATGGCGCTCGCCGGACGATATCCATGCGCCGTGGCTCGCCCATGCTTCGGCGCCCTGTATCTGCCGGAAGGTGAGATAAAGCTCGTCGATAGACAAGGTCGGCTGGCTCGCCGCCTTCAGGCCCGAAAAATGCGGACGGATCGCGCCGAACATGGCGCGATAGGCGTCCGTCTCATCCTGTCCGAGCAGAAGCTGCTCCAGAACCGGCATATAGAGAAGCTGGGTCAGCTGAAACGATTGTTCGTCTTCGCCAAGCAGGACCGCGCCCACCTTTTCATAAAGCGCGATGTCGCGTGCAAACCAGCCGATCGTATCAAGTGACGGCGCAAGCGGCATGATGCCTTCAAGCGGGATGCGGCCATGCGTGCTGCGCAGGCCGAAAAGACCGCAGAAGCTTGCAGGTGCACGGATCGACCCGCCCGTATCGGAGCCGAGCGCAATATCGGCGATGCCGCCTGCAACCGCTGCCGCCGAGCCCGACGAGGACCCGCCCGTCACGCGATCCGGCGCGGCGGGATTGATGGGATGGGGATAATGCGCGTTTTGCCCCATCAGCGAAAAGGCGAGCTCGTCCGTCTGGGCCTTGCCGATCACCTCGGCGCCAGCTGCGAGCAGTTTTTCGATCACGGGCGCGGATTTTTGTGCGGGGGGTGATTCGGCCAGAATCTGCGGATTGCCGCATCCGGTGACCATTCCAGCCACATCATAAATGTCCTTGACCGCCAGCCGCTGGCCGATAAGCGGGCCATTTTCCGCGTGAGGGAGGAGGGTTTCGGGCTTCGCGATGATCGCATTGAAAGGATCGAAGGTGGTCATTGTTCACCGCTTGAGGCAGAAATCTGCCATTATGCTGAATAGAAAGTGAAAATTTCCGGTGGAATGTTTCACTATTGCTGAACAATGGCAAGCAGGCAGACCCGCTGAAACAGCGGAAAAATAAATTCATTTCGCCAAACATTTGTCATTGAATGGTCACGCCTTTGCGCTTATATCGCCCTTGCCCAAAGTCGCACGTGCCTGTGGGTGTCCGCCGATCCTCGAATGGTGAGGAATTCGGTACGGTACCTGGACCTAACCGCTCCAGTCGATCTGTTGGCCAACCGCC
>JAEXXS010000188.1 GCA_023451915.1 Pseudomonadota bacterium
CTGAGCGCTGCCGCCATCAGCGCTTTGGTATAGTCTTCGCGAGGATGGTCAAAGATTTGCTCTGTGTCGCCTTGTTCGACGATCCTGCCATTGCGCATCACGATGACATAATCCGACACGGCGCGAACGACTGCCATGTCGTGGCTGATGAACAGATAGGAAAGGCGGTGTTCCTGTTGCAGATCGCGCAATAGCGCCACGATCTGTTTTTGCACGGAGCGGTCGAGGGCGCTTGTCGGCTCGTCCAGAACGATGACGCGGGGCTTCAGGATCATTGTGCGGGCAATGGCGATACGCTGGCGCTGCCCGCCAGAAAATTCATGCGGGTAGCGGTTTCGCATGGAAGGGTCCAGCCCCACTTCCTTCAGCGCTTCCTGCGCGCGCCGATCACGCTCCCTCGCGGAAAGCTGCGGTTCGTGGATCAGCAGCCCTTCGGTGATGATGCGCCCCACGGTCATGCGCGGGCTGAGCGAACCGAACGGGTCTTGAAAGACCAGTTGCAATTCCCGGCGTTTCGGACGCATGGCTTGCGGGTCGCGCGGCAGTTTCTTGCCGAGATAGGCGATGCGGCCTTCGGAATCGAGAAGCCGCAGAATGGCACGCCCCAGCGTGGACTTACCGGAACCTGATTCTCCAACAATGCCGATGGTCTGACCTTCCTTGAGCGTCAGCGAGACATTGTTCACAGCGGTCATGTAATTGGCCGCGCCGAGCCAAGGCTTATGGATTAGGAAGTTGACCTTCACATTATCGGCGCGGATCAAGACGGGTGCTTCATCCGGCGGCGGCAGCTTTTCGCCTTCCGGTTCGGCATTGAGCAACATCCGGGTGTATTCGTGCTGCGGTGCGGTAAAAAGCGCTTTCGTTTCGTTGGTCTCGACAACCTCGCCGGAGCGCATCACATAAACCCGGTCAGCAAAACGGCGCACAATGCCGAGGTCATGGGTGATGAAGACAACCGCCATGCCAAGGCGCTGCTGCAGATCGGCCAGAAGGTCGAGTATCTGCGCCTGAATGGTAACATCAAGCGCTGTGGTCGGCTCATCGGCGATCAGAATATCCGGCTCGTTGGCGAGCGCCATGGCAATCATCACGCGCTGACGCTGGCCGCCCGATAGTTCGTAAGGATAGCTGTCGATGCGGCGCTCCGGCTCTGGAATGCCGACCAGTTTCAGCAGTTCCAGAATGCGCGGGCGCGCCTGCGTTTTGCTCATGCCGCGATGATAGCGCAATGGTTCGGCGAGTTGGTCGCCGATGCGATAGAGCGGATCGAGCGAGGTCATCGGTTCTTGAAAGATCATGGTGATCTTGGCGCCACGGATGGTGTTCAGCGCCTTTTCGGACATGCCGATCAGGTCCTGACCACGATAGAGCGCCTGTCCCGTCGCCTTGCCGTTGCGCGCCAATAGTCCCATCAACGCCATAGTTGTCTGGCTCTTGCCGGAGCCGGATTCTCCGACGATGGCAACGGTTTCGCCCGCCTTGACGTCGAGATCGATACCGCGAACGGCGGGTACCGGACCGTCATGGGTATCGAAGGTCACGCGCAGATCGCGAACGCTCAGAATGGTTTCCTTCGTCATCTCAGCGGTCCTTCGGATCGAGACTGTCGCGCAGGCCGTCGCCCAGAAAGTTCAGCGCAAACAGAATGATGGTCAATGTTGCGGCGGGCCAGATCAATTGCCAGCTCGCGCCGCGCATGTTCTGCGCACCTTCCGAGATCAGCAGACCGAGCGAGGTGAGGGGATCTTGCACGCCGAGGCCGAGGAAGGAGAGTAGGCTTTCGAGCAGGATTGCCTTCGGCACCAGCAATGTGACGAAGACGATCACGGGTCCAAGCGCATTTGGAATGATATGGCGCGTGATAATCCCTCGTCGTGTTGCGCCAAGCGCTTCCGCCGCCTGTACGAATTCCTGCCGTTTGAGGCTCAATGTCTGTCCGCGCACGATGCGCGCCATATCCAGCCACTCCGTCGCGCCGATGGCGATGAAGATGATGAAAATGGACCGCCCGAAGAAGACGAGCATCAATATGACGAAGAAGATAAAGGGCAGGGAATAGATAATATCCACAAACCGCATCATCACATTGTCGATGCGCCCGCCGAGATAGCCGGAGATGGCGCCAAAGGACACGCCGAGGACCAGCGACATGGCGGAAGCCAACAGGCCGATGGCGAGCGACATGCGAACGCCGACGAAGATGCGCGTCATCAGATCACGGCCCAGATTGTCGGTGCCGAGCAGGAAATAATTGCGCGTCACGTTGAGCGTCAGCTTGCCGCTCAGTCCGTCGGCAGCCAACTCAACCTTCGGATTGCGGAACAGGTCGGAGCGCTCGAAGTAACGCAGAACACGGTCGTCAGTCGGGCGTTGCGCCGTGAAATCGACCACGATGGTGTTGCCGGTCAAATCCGGCTCTGCGGAGGCCTTTAATCGTGCACGCGCCAGCTCGCGTTCAAGGCCCGGCAGAATCGTATCCGCACGTGGATAAGCCTCAAGGCTCGGCGCAACGCGCACGAATTGCGGATAGATTTTGTCATAGGGATGCGGGCTGAGCATTGGCCCGAAAATGCCTGCAAGAGCTAAAACCACGAGCACGATGGCGCTGGCAACGGCAGCCTTGTTCTTGCGCAGACGCAGCCACGCATCCTGCCAGAGCGATCGGCTTGGCATGCTCAATTCGGCGGTGTCCGTTGGTACGGTCAGATCAGTCATAGCGAACCCTCGGATCAAGCCATGCATAAAGGAGATCGACAATCAGGTTGAACACCACGACGAAGATCGAAATCACCACCACCGTACCCATCACGAGCGTGTAATCGCGGCTGAGCGCGCCCTGGACGAAATATCGGCCAATGCCCGGAATGCCGAAGATCGTTTCGACCACAACTGAGCCTGTGAGGAGGGCGGCGGCAGTCGGCCCGAGATAGGAAACGGCGGGCAGCATGGCCGCGCGCAGCGCATGCACGCCAACCACGACACGGGCGGGAAGGCCATAGGCGCGGGCGGTGCGAACATGATTGGCGCGCAGCGCTTCAATGGTTGCGCCACGCACCAGACGCGCAATGACGCCCACTTGCGGCAGAGCAAGCGTCAGCACCGGCAATATCCAGTAGGTAACATTGGCCGATGACCAACCGCCTGCTGGAACCCAGCCAAGAATGACGCCGAAGAGCAGGCTGAGAAGGGGGGCTACGACAAAATTGGGCGTTGTGATGCCGAAAGTCGCCAGCGCCACCACGAAATAATCAATGGCGGAATTCTGCTTCAGCGCGGCAAGCGTGCCAAGAAACGTGCCAATGATTGCGGCTAGCGTCAGGCCCAAAGTGCCAAGCATGATCGATACCGGCAAACCCGACGCGAACAGGTCCCTTACGGAAAAATCGCGCCGCGTAAAGCTTGGGCCAAGATCGCCCTGCAAAAGATTGCCGATATAAATCAGATACTGCTGCCAGAGCGGCGCATCCATATTATAGGCGCGCTTGAGGTTCGCGAGGATCAGCGGATCAAGGGGGCGTTCAAGATCGAATGGACCACCCGGCGCAAGCCGGATCAGAAAGAATGTCAGTGTGACGATGATGAAGATCGTGGGTATCGCACTACCCAGTCGTCGGAGCGTATAGCCCAGCATGTCGTTGTCCCTTCTTTGCCG
>JAEXXS010000226.1 GCA_023451915.1 Pseudomonadota bacterium
ATTGCAGCCGGGATACACAGCAGAAAGACGATGAGATAGTCGATGAGAAAAGCCATCATCCGGCGCGTACGCACGCCCTCGAAGAAAGCCCGGCTGTCATAACGCGGAGCCAAGATCTCGCCGTGCAGAATATGGTCGGACATTTTTCCTTCCAGTCGTTTAAAAAGACAACCGGAGAAAGACAATGTCCGGCGTCGCTCCGCCTTCTGGGCGGAACGATACCAACATGGTAAATGAAGTGGGCCGTTTCAAGGAAGGGGCCCGAGAAAGCACGGGCAACCTGTCAGACTAACCGTGCTGTTTCAGCTTTTCGGCGACCTCAATCGCGAAATAGGTAAGGATGCCGTCGCAACCGGCGCGCTTGAAGGCGAGAAGGCTTTCCATCATCACCTTTTCCTCGTCGATCCAGCCATTGATACCGGCGGCCTTGATCATCGCATATTCGCCCGACACCTGATAGGCATAGGTGGGCAGGCGGAATTCGCTCTTCAGCCGGTGGATGATATCGAGATACGGCAGGCCGGGCTTGACCATCAGCATGTCCGCGCCTTCCGCGATGTCCTGCTCGGCTTCGCGCACGGCTTCTTCCGGATTGGCCGGGTCGATGTAGTAGGTCTTCTTGTCGCCTTTCAGCAGGCCCTGCGTGCCAATGGCCTCGCGATAGGGACCGTAGAAAGCCGATGCGAATTTCGTCGCATAGGACATGATCGGAATATGATGAAAGCCGTTCTCGTCCAGCGCCTGACGGATCGCGCCGATACGGCCGTCCATCATGTCGGATGGTGCGATAATATCGGCACCGGCCTCGGCCTGCGAAAGCGCGCCGCGAACAACCATGGCGACGGATTCGTCATTGACGATTTCGCCGTCGCGCAAAATGCCGTCATGGCCATGCGTGGTGAAGGGATCGAGTGCGGCATCGGTGATGATGCCGATCTCCGGCACTTCCTTCTTGATCGCCCGCACGGCGCGGTTGATCAGATTGTCGGGGCTCGCGACAAAGGCGCCGTCATCCGTCTTCACTTCCGCTCTTTCGCGCGGGAAGGGCGCGATGGCGGGAATGCCGAGCTTTGCGGCTTTTTCCGCCATGCGCACCGCCATATCGACCGAATAGCGCTCCACACCGGGCATGGCTTCCACGGGTTCGGTAACGCCGTTTCCGTAGGTGAGGAAGAACGGCAGAATCAGATCGTCCACCGTCAGCTGCGTTTCCTGCACCAGCCTGCGCGACCAGTCGGCCTTGCGCATACGGCGCAAACGGCGGCTGCCGGTCACGTCATCGACATGCCTGCCGATATGAGGGGGAAGATATTTGGATTGACGGTCGCTCATTGAATTATTCCCGAGAATGGAAGCCGCGATGCCTATGCTTTGATATGCAACCGAGGGCTGACTTCGGATGCGCACCGTTTATCATGGGAAAAGTGGTGAAACCAAGAAGATTGGCCGGTAGTCGCCTGTGTGGGATTGACGCGGGGCGTCTCACTTTCTACCCATTTGGAGGAACGGGAGACAAGATATGCAGATTGACTTTGGCGGTGGCGGCGAAATCGGCTTTGAACGCAAGGGAAAAGCCGGTCTTGTAAAGCTGACGCGGACCGCGGCGCTCAACGCGCTGACGCACAAGATGATTCTGGCGCTCGACCGCGCATTGCAGGCTTGGGAAAACGATCCCGAAGTCGCCTGCGTGATTCTGGAAGGCGAGGGTCGGGCATTCTGCGCCGGTGGTGATGTGGTTGCTGCGTATAAGGCCGGCCGCGAGGGAACGCCCGCTTACGAATTTTTCCGTGACGAATATCGGCTCAATGCCCGCATTGGCCGTTTCCCCAAGCCTTATATCTCGCTGATCAACGGGATCATCATGGGCGGCGGCGCTGGCATTTCGGTGCACGGCTCGCATCGCATCGTGACCGAAAACACCATGTTCGCCATGCCGGAAACCGGAATCGGCTTCTTTCCCGATGTCGGCGGCAGCGCGTTCCTGCCGCATCTTCACGACAATTTCGGCTATTATCTTGCCTTGACGGGCAACCGCATTCGCTGGGGCGATTGCCTCCAGAGCGGCATTGCCACCCATGCGGTGGCCGCCAGCGATCTCAACGATGTGCGCGACGATCTCATCGCATCGGCGGATATCGACGCGGCGCTGACCCGCAGCCAGTATCCCGATTTCGAAACATCCGCCGATACGCGGAATGTGATCAAGGAATGCTTTTCCAGCGCGACACTGGCCGATTGCCTGAACCTGCTGGACAAGGCCGCAGCGTCGGGCAGCAAACCGGCGACGGATATTCTGAATGTGATCGCAACGCGCTCGCCGACCAGCGTGGCAGTTACCTTCCGGCAGATCGCCGATGGTCGCCCGCTCGACCTCGATGATTGCATGCGCATGGAATATCGCATTGCCAGCCGGATGCTCGAAGCCCACGACTTCTATGAAGGCGTGCGGGCGCTGCTGATCGACAAGGATGGCGCGCCATCCTGGCAACCGGCTTCCATCGAGGATGTGAAGCCGGAACAGGTCAATGCCTATTTCGTCACTCTTGGCGAAA
>JAEXXS010000239.1 GCA_023451915.1 Pseudomonadota bacterium
GTTCAATCAGTTCAACACCAGTTATAGCACTGGCAGTTCAAGACCGGTTCAGGGTTCGAATGCCGTCGGTTCCGGCAATTACTGCCGCACGCGCCAGCCCGATGAAAAGTCCATGCTCGACAACGCCGGGAATGGCGAAGAGAGCGTCAGAAAGTGTCTTTGGCGCGGGAATGCGGCCAAAAGATGCATCGATGATGTAGTGTCCACCATCTGTTACAAAAGGCGAACCATCTTTTAAGCGCAGGTTAAGCGGGCCTGCAAGACCGCATTTTGCGGCTGCCGCCTCGATTGCGCGCATCGTGGCGCCAAGACCAAAGCGGTTGACCTCGATGGGTAGCGGAAAACGCCCAAGCGTTTCCACAACTTTCGACTGGTCCGCAATGACGATCATGGCGTCGGAGGCTGCAGCCACGATCTTTTCGCGCAACAGCGCACCGCCGCCGCCCTTGATGAGCGACAGTTCGGAATCGACCTCGTCAGCCCCGTCAATGGTAAGATCAAGATACGGGGTTTCTTCCAGTGTCGTCAGGGGAACGCCCAGTTCCTGACACAGGCTGGCGGTGCGTTCGGATGTCGGCACGCCGCTGATCTTGAAGCCGCCCTGCACTTTTTCAGCCAGCAGACGTACGAATTCTTCCGCCGTGGAGCCCGTGCCAATGCCAAGACGCATACCGTCCTTGACATGCGTCAGTGCCTCAGCTGCGGCAGCGATCTTCAGCTTGCGTGCTTCGTCCATGACAGAAATCCTAGCATATCCTCCGGGTTGACCCGGCGGATTCTCGTCCCAATTAGGTTCGCCTCTAGCACGCGCAGGCATCACAACAAAGCATCTATTTAAATATGACGCAGAATTTCACATCTGCGCGACTAAAGAACCGACCCTTGAGCCGCCGTCCGCTATCGGTTACGTATGCCAGACCCCATCTATGCGAAAGACCCATTATGTCCGTTGCCAGTGCCAAGCCCATCATCGTTTTCGATCTCGACGGCACGCTCGTCGATACCGCGCCGGACCTTCTCGACAGTCTCAATCACTGCCTCTCGATTTCAGGTCTCAAGGCCGCCGATCGCGCATCCTTGCGTCGCTTTGTCGGTCACGGCGGACGCACCATGATCGAACGCGCCTTCGCAGCGCAACAGACGCAGATCGACGACACCCGCCTTGACCAGCTGGTTGAAGAGTTCCGCGAGCATTATGCGGACAATATGCCCGGACATTCCGTCTTCTTCCCCGGTGTACTGGAAGCGCTCGACCGCTTTCAGGCGCATGGCTTCGAACTGGCTGTCTGCACGAACAAGTTCGAATCTCTCTCGGTCAAGCTGTTGACCTCGATGGGCGAAGCATCGCGCTTTGCCGCCATTTGCGGCGCGGACACATTCGCCTGGCGCAAGCCGGACCCGCGCCACCTGACCGAAACCATTGCGCGCGCTGGCGGCAATCGGGATCGCGCGCTGATGGTCGGCGACAGCCGCACGGATATCGATACAGCCAAGGCTGCGGGCATTCCTGTGGTGGCCGTCGATTTCGGTTATACCGATCTTCCGGTCCAGCATTACGAGCCGAGCCGCGTGATTTCGCATTATGACGAATTCACCCTCGAAATGGCGGAACAATTGATCGACGCGGTCGCCGACCCGGTCTGAAAGGATCAAGAGCGGTGAAAAAGAAAGTTTTTCAGTTCGTTACACTGGCTTTTTCAACCGCCTTGGCATCGGGCGCTCTCGCTCAGAACAAATCTGCGCCCGGCCTTCCGGGCGTTGAAGCACAAAAGCCGCTTGTCTCGGCTCCGCCGCCTGCCCCGGAACCAGATCAAGCCCCGAAGGGCAACGGGAAGAATTTTCGGGTCGGCAACACCGATGTGTCGGTTTCGGGCGATATCATCATCGATGTCGGCACCGGCCAAGGCGGCTCCCGTCACCGATAATTGCTAGCCCCGCGCCGAACCCGCCAGAGCCGACCACACGGCGGGCAGCAGGTCGGGCAGGTCTTCCGCTATGAGCCCGTGACCGAAACGCCGACCGGCATCGGCATGAACCCATACAGCCGCAGAGGCCGCTTCGAAGGGCGGCATCCCTTGCGCCAGCAGACCCCCGACAATGCCCGCCAGAACATCGCCGGACCCGGCAGTCGCCAAGAACGGCGTTCCATTCGCATTGATCGCGGCGCGACCATCCGGTGCGGCGATGACCGTATCCGGGCCCTTATAGATCACCACCGCATTCGCAAGGGCAGCAGCCTTCCGCGCCTTGTCCAATTTCGACGCATCTTCGCTGGCCACATCCGGGAAGAGCCGACGAAATTCCCCTTCGTGCGGTGTCAGAACAAGCGCTGTCGCAGCATCTTTTCGCGCCTCGAACAGTTCACGCGGGTTCTTTTCGAAGGCCGTTATGCCATCGGCGTCAAGCACCAGCCCCTTAAGCGCGGAAAATGCCGATGCCGAGCGTCCGGCAAGCATCAGGGCGTGCTCGCGCGCAAAAACCGGATTTCCATAACCGGGGCCGAGCACAGCCGCCGCGACTTTTCGATCTGCGATGAATTCCCGTACATCGCTGGCGCCGCGGGTTTCGCGCACCATGATGCTGGTGACATGCGCCGCATTGATGGGCACGGCATCTGGTGGCGACAACAGCGTGACGGCTCCTGCGCCGCTTCTGGCGGCCGCCAGCGCCGACATCCGCGCTGCGCCTGTCGCGTGCATGCCACCCGAAAAGACCGCCACATGGCCGCGGCTATATTTATACGCGTTGACGCTCAGGACAGGCAGAGTGTCGACCCACAGCGCCGGGTCATTTTCGTGCGCCTTAGGAAGGATGGTGTCCAGCACACGGTCTGGAATGCCGATATCCGCGACGTGAAGAACACCGCATAAGGCCCTGCCCGGCTGCAACAAATGGCCGGGTTTCTTGCGAAAGAAAGTGACAGTCGCCCGCGCTTTGACCGCCACGCCCAATATCTGTCCACTAGAGCCAGAGACGCCGCTTGGCAGATCGACGGCGATCACCGGAACGTCAGAAGCGTTGATGGCGTCGATAGCCACGGCTTCGGCCCCATGAACCTCCCGGGTCAGACCGGCGCCAAAAATAGCGTCGATGACGCCAGAAAAACTCGCGGGCGAGAATTCGTTTATACTGCGCACCTCGCCCTTGTGAAAAAGCGAGGCTCGAAGCGCGTCGCTGCCCTTTCGCGGCGACGCGACGCTGAAGCAGACAACTTCGAAACCCGCCTCCAAGAGATATTGTGCTGCGACATAACCGTCACCGCCATTATTGCCCGGACCGCATAAAACCGCGACCGGTCCTTTGTGAGCGAACATGCGTTGTGCGACATCAGCCACCGCCCGGCCCGCCGCCAGCATCAGCGAAAAGCCGTCACGCACCCCGTTATCCATGGTCCAGCGGTCCGCTGCGGCCATTTCATCGGGCAAAAGCAATTCCAACATCGCACACCTGTTCGTAAGACGGATTTTGGGGTGATTAAACACGCGGCAGAGCGCTTTGCGCAAGGGAGCCTATATTTGTCGCAAATTGATTACTTTTTAATCATACTTACTCTTTCAGAATAGCTCGTCCACACCCCAGCGATAGGCGCCTGCTTGCAAAGGTGCCGCCTTTAGTGCCACTCTGCTAAGGAAATGGAAGAGAAGAGAAAATTTTGCCTGGGTTTTTAAAACTGGCACGCTTCATGCTTCTCCTACAGTGAAACGGGCACAACGCTCATTTCTGAAGAAAAGCGGAGACCATTCTCTGATGAAAAAGATCGAAGCCATCATTAAGCCCTTCAAACTCGATGAAGT